>JAFDHQ010000139.1 GCA_019308685.1 Deltaproteobacteria bacterium | reverse complement strand
TCAAATGGCGGGCCATTACAGCAATGGGTGCGGTGGTTTCTAATCTTGCCGACCAGGATATGGAATCGGCCCGGGTCGTGATGAGGCGACTGATATGGAATCTGAACGATGAATCCGGGGGGATCGGCTGGGGGTCGCCCGAGGCCATGGGTGAAATCATGGCCCGACATTTCAGACTGGCCGAGGAATATGCCTTCCTGCTTGTATCTTATGTCAACGAGCAAGGCAATTACCTCGAACACCCGATTCTTCAAAGAGGCGTTCTCTGGGGACTGGGGAGACTCGCCCATTCCCGTCCCGTGATTGTAAACCATGCCGCTCCTTTTCTGCTTCCGTTTATGCGGTCCCAAGATGCAATACACCGCGGTCTTGCAGCCTGGATTGCCGGAGTTCTCGACAGTGAGTTGACAAAACCCTTACTCCAACATCTTTCCAATGATAACGCCGTAATAAAAATGTTTATTGATATGCATCTGATAGAAATTACAGTTGGCCAACTTGCCAGAGAAGCCCTTTCCAAACTATAGAAATAAAAAATTGATAGTGAAGCAAGAGATCACTAAAACGCAAAAATTGAGAAGTTACCTATAAGACATGTAATGATATTCTGAACGGACAGTATATATAGGAATTTCAATAATGCCCGAGCAAAAAATAACATTGCTGATTACCGGTATGACGTGCGCAAACTGCGCCATGAATATTGAACGGGGGGTGAAAACTTTACACGGCGTTACGGATGTCAATGTCAATTTTGCATCAGAACAGGCCGCCATAAGTTTTGATCCCGGAGCGTTAACCGTTAAAGATCTGGTCGATAACATTCATCGATCGGGCTATACCGTTGCTACGGCAAAAATTGAGCTGCCCATAACCGGTATGAGCTGCGCCAATTGTTCAGCGAACATCGAACGGGCGTTAACCAAAAAGACAACGGGTATTGTCGCTGCATCCGTAAATTATGCCACGGAACGACTGACAGCGGAATATGTTTCCGGTGTTACCTCTGTTAATGATATGGTTTCGGTTATAGAAAAAGCCGGATACGGTGCAATTCTGCCGGATAAAGTTGTCGAAGGTCAAGACGCAGAGCAGGCTGCACGAGATACGGAGATAAAAGACCAGACGCGGAAATTTGTCCTTGGGGCAATCTTTGCTCTTCCCCTCTTTATTCTCAGCATGGGACGCGATTTTAATTTGCTGGGTTTGTGGAGCCATGCACCATGGGTGAATTGGTTGTTCTGTGCCCTGGCTACGCCGGTTCAGTTTTACACCGGGTGGGATTTCTATAAGGGCGGAGTAAAAAGCCTGAAAAATAAAAGCGCAAGCATGGATGTTCTTGTGGCCATGGGGTCCTCGGTGGCATATTTTTATTCTCTGGCGGTGCTTATTTTTCCTGCCCTGGGAAATCATGTTTATTTCGAGACCTCAGCAGTCATTATTACTCTGATTAAGCTCGGAAAGATGCTCGAATCTCGCACAAAGGGAAAGACCGGAGGCGCAATTCGCAAACTCATGGGTCTGAGCCCAAAGACCGCCACGATCATCAAGGACGGTATTGAAAAAGAGATTCAAATAACACGGGTCCAAAAGGGCGATACGATCATTGTCAGGCCGGGAGAACGTATTCCCGTGGACGGGGTTATCCTGGAAGGAAAGTCTTCTCTGGACGAATCCATGCTGACCGGTGAACCGTTGCCGGTGGACAAACATGCCGGAGATAGGGTGGTCGGTGGAACAATCAATGGTGAAGGTCTCTTAAAATTCCATGCCCTGGCCGTGGGGAAAGAAACCGTTCTTGCGCAGATCATTCGTCTGGTTCAGGAAGCTCAGGGGAGCAAAGCTCCCATACAATCGCTTGCAGACAGAGTGGCGGCGATCTTTGTTCCGGCTGTTATTGGAATCGCCCTTGCTACCTTTTTATTGTGGTGGGGGATTACCGGTGAATTTGTACAAGCCATGATACGGCTGGTTGCTGTGCTTGTAATCGCCTGTCCATGTGCTTTAGGGCTGGCCACACCCACGGCCATAATGGCCGGCACCGGAAAAGGAGCGGAAAAAGGCATCCTGTTTAAAAAAAGTGAAGCCCTTGAGACGGCGACAAAACTGGATACCATTGTCCTGGACAAAACCGGTACCATCACCATGGGCAAACCTGCCGTGGTTGACATTGTTTCTTTTGACCCGGGTGCTATCAGCCGGGATCAGCTCTTGAAACTTGCGGCTTCTGTTGAGAAAGGATCAGAACACCCGATTGGCAAAGCAATTGTGAACGAAGCGCAAAAAAGAAGTATTGATCTCCGGGAACCTGAAAATTTCAAAGCTCGGGGAGGTTTTGGTGTTGAGGCCAGGATACAAGGAAACTCTGTGAAGCTGGGCAAACCAGAATGGTTTCGAGATATTGGAATCGATATTGAAAAAGCAGAAGATAAAATAGACCTGCTCCAGTCCCAGGGCAAAACCGTAATGGTTCTGGTGCAGGAAAAGGAACTGTCCGGTCTAATTGCAGTGTCCGACACCCTTAAACCCGAATCAAAGGCCGCGATACAGCAGCTCCATAACCGGGATCTTAAGGTGGTCATGCTGACCGGGGACAATCTTAAGACCGCTCAAGCCATTGCTTTGAAAGTGAACATTGATGAGATTTTTGCCGAGGTCCGTCCTGAAGAAAAGTCATCTAAAATCAAAGAACTTCAGAAAAAAGGAAAGAAAACCGGCATGGTGGGGGACGGGATAAATGACGCTCCGGCCCTTGCCCAGGCTGACGTGGGCCTTGCAATCGGGACCGGTACGGATGTGGCCATTGAAGCCGGAGATATTATCCTTTCCAGCGGAAGTTTAACCGGTGTGTCCCGTGCCATTGAGCTGAGCAGCGCCACCATGAAGACGGTCAAGCAGAACCTTTTCTGGGCATTTTGCTATAATATCGTGCTCATACCGGTGGCCGCAGGAATTCTTCAACCTTTTGACGTTTTCCCCGTCTTTTTAAGGCAGCTTCATCCTATCCTGGCGGCCCTTGCCATGTCCTTGAGCAGTATTTCAGTGGTAACAAACAGCCTTCGCCTGTATAATAAAAAAATCGGTTAATCTTTATGTTGTTAGCAACCGGTTTTATTTTAGCCTTGCTTGGTTGCCAACTGAAAGTATCGATATATAGCAATTTTTTTTAAAATTTTCGTCTTTTTTGATCTAAGTCAAGGTAATTCGCCCGTTCTGAATATAAAATACACTTAAAAATCAGGAAATGGCCCTTTAAAAAGAATTAAGGGAAAAATTAATCAACCCAATATTATTAAAAGGAGGAAAAATCATGTTTTGTTTTCAATGTCAGGAAACAGCCAAAAATGAAGGCTGTACCGTCAAGGGCGTTTGCGGAAAACCCGAGGACACTGCAAACCTTCAGGATCTGTTGATCTATGTGTTAAGAGGCTTTGCTGTTTACGGCGAAAAGGCCACAGAACTCGGTATTTCAAATAAGGAAAACGGGTTATTTGCGGCACAGGCGCTTTTTACCACCATCACCAATGCCAACTGGGACAACGACCGGTTCGTGGCCATGGTCAGGGAAGGCCTAAAACGTCGGGATCTGCTTAGGGAAAAGTTTCTGGCCGCCTACAAGGAAAAATACGGAAAGGATTTTGATGAAAAATTACATGATTCTGCCACCTGGTTTTCGGATGACGTGGCCGAATTTGAAGAAAAGGCCAGATCGGTCGGGGTCCTCGCCACAGAGAATGAAGATGTCCGATCTCTCAGGGAGCTGTTGATTATCGGTTTGAAAGGGATTGCCGCTTATGCGGATCATGCCGCCATTTTAGGATTTGAAAAAGATGAAATTTATGACTTCATCATGGAAGCCCTGGCTTCTACCACAAAGGACCTGCCGGTAGACGACATGATCGGGTTGGTCATGAAAGCCGGAGAAACGGCGGTGAATACTATGGCTCTGCTGGACGAAGCCAACACCACCGCCTATGGAAACCCTGAAATAACCGAGGTTAATATCGGGGTTGGAAGCAATCCGGGGATTCTGATCAGCGGCCATGATCTGAAAGATATGGAAGAACTGCTCAAACAAACCCAGGGTACCGGAGTTGATGTGTACACCAACGGTGAAATGCTGCCGGCCAATTACTATCCGGCCTTTAAAAAATATGATCACTTCGTGGGCAACTATGGCGGCTCCTGGTGGCGCCAGAACAAGGAATTCGAATCCTTCAACGGTCCGATTCTGATGACCACAAACTGTATTATCCCCATGAGAAAAAGCAACACCTATCAGAACCGGATCTTTACCACCGGGATGACCGGTTATCCTGGTGTGGTACATATTCCCGATCGACCGGAAGGGGGCGCAAAGGATTTTTCAAAAATTATCGAGCTGGCCAAAAAATGCGAGCCGCCGACTGAAATCGAAACCGGCAAGATTGTCGGCGGATTTGCCCATCACCAGGTTCTTGCTCTAGCGGACAAGGTTGTTGATGCGGTAAAATCAGGCGCCATCAAACGTTTTATTGTTATGGCCGGGTGTGACGGCCGTCAAAAGGCCAGAAACTATTTTACCGAAGTTGCCAAAGCCCTGCCGCAAGATACGGTAATTTTAACTGCCGGCTGTGCCAAGTATCGCTACAACAAGCTTGATCTTGGCGATATCGGCGGCATTCCGAGAATTCTTGATGCAGGCCAGTGCAACGACTGCTACTCTCTGGCGGTGATCGCCCTGAAACTGAAAGAGGTTTTTGGACTGGAGGACATTAATGACCTTCCGATTTCCTTTGATATCGGATGGTATGAACAAAAAGCGGTGGCTGTTCTGCTGGCGCTTTTATTTCTCGGCGTCAAGGGCATCCGTCTGGGGCCCACCCTGCCGGCATTCCTGTCACCAAATGTCGCAAAGGTTCTGGTGGAAAAATTTGATATCAAACTGATCGGCACCGTGGAGGCGGATATCGAGGCCATGATGAGCGGCAAATAATTTAATGTCTCGGAAATTCTATAACTTCTCAAGAATACATGTTTTTTTTAGTGAAATATGTTTATGCTATCAGAATGGAAGAATGGAATGTTGGAAAGTTGGAATGCTGAGGGTAAAGGCGGAAACAAACCATTTTAATTGTAAAAAATTTCTTTCCTTCAACTTCGTTCAGGACAAGCTCACCCATCATTCCATTACTCCATGATTCCACTATTCCAAAAGGTGAAATCATGCAAAATGTTATTTCGGACCCGGATCAGGCACATGAACACGACTCGGGCGAAGAAAGAAAGTTGATCGGCGATAGGGGATATTACTTTCTTAACAGAATGCAGGGTGAAACAGGCGTGAACATTTCGGCATGTTATCAATGCGAACGCTGCACCAATGCCTGCCCTGTCAGTCATTTTATGGATATAAAGCCTCACCAGACGATCCGTTATGTTCAATTGGGATGGCGCGAAGACCTGTTAAAATCATCAACCATTTGGATATGTTTGTCATGTGAGATGTGTTCGACCTATTGCCCCAATGAGGTGGATGTTGCGGAAATCATCAACCATTTGCGCAACATGGCGGCACATTCGTCCATAACACCGAAAGAAAGAAGTCTTGCCGTATTTCATCAAACATTTCTGGAAGTGCTTCAAAAGTCCGGCAGAGTAAACGAATTCCGGTTGATGAACGCCTATTATTCGAAGCCGGGTATTCTGAAAGAAAGAGTAAAACAAGGAATTTTAGTAGAAGATCTTCTTCTGGGCATGACCCTGTTGCGCAAAGGAAGGCTAAAATTATTTACGCCCAAGTCCAGGGCGATCAAGGAAATTAAAAAAGTCTATAGTCAAAAACGCGGAGAAATCGTTTAATGAGATTATCTTTTTATCCAGGATGTTCTTTGGAAGGAATGGCCAACGACTATGCCCGGTCCATCGATGCGGTCTTCAAAGACCTGGGTATTGAACTGGTTGAAATAAAAGATTGGTCCTGTTGCGGGTCAACGGCAGCCCACAGCCTGAATCAGGCGATGTCGGCGGTTCTGCCTGCAAGGAATCTGGCCGCCGCAGAGAAGATGGGACTCGACCTTGTTTCTCCGTGTGCCATGTGTTTTAACCGTCTCCGGTTTTCTCAGAATATGATCAAGAAAAAAGTGTTTGATATCCCTTGGCCTGTTACCGGAAATATCCGTGTTCATGATATGACAAGGTTTCTGGCTGAACCGCCCATGATAAAATTGATAAAAGAACGTATATTGAAACCGTTAAACAGACTTAGAGTCGTTTGTTACTACGGGTGTCAGATGGTTCGACCTCCAAAAATCACCGGTTATACGGATTATGAAAACCCCCAAACCATCGACCGCATTGTCGCTGCAACAGGTGCCAAGGTGATAGACTGGTCTTATAAGGCAACATGTTGCGGCGCAAGCATCGGTGTAGCCCGGAAGGAAATAGGAGAATCTCTTACAAGAAGGATTTTGCAAAAAGCACGGCAGACGGGTGCGGAAGCCATTGTGGTTTCATGCCCTTTGTGCCAGTCGAACCTCGATATGATCCAGAAAGATCGGTCTAAGCGACACACGCCGGTGTTTTATTTCACGGAATTTCTCCGTTTGAGTTTTGAAGAGCATGGAGATCCAAAATGGTTTAAAATGCATTTTACAGATCCTGTTCCACTTTTAAAGACAAAAGGGTTATTGTCGTAATTATGGAATCTTATCTTAGCAGTCCGGTTGGGAAAGTTATCGTTGTGGGTGGAGGGATCGGCGG
>JAFDHQ010000138.1 GCA_019308685.1 Deltaproteobacteria bacterium | reverse complement strand
TTTACCCGCTGATTAACTCTCGGAATCTATCTATGGTTTTTTTATAGTCCGGGCTTTTAAAAATTGCCGATCCGGCAACAAACACATCGACCCCGGCATCCGAAATATTTTTAATGGTTTTTTCGTTCACTCCTCCGTCAATCTCAATAAGGGTAGCAAGTCCCCGGTCCCGGATCATTTTGCGAAGGGCTCTGACCCTGTCTAAACTATTGGATATAAACTTCTGGCCTCCGAATCCCGGATTAACGCTCATGATCATTATATAGTCAACCTCTTCAATTATCCATTCAAGCGAGGATAAAGGGGTTGATGGATTCAGCACCACCCCGGCACGCCGGTCAAACTCCTTTATCATATGAATGGTACGGTTCAAGTGAACGCAGGCTTCTACCTGAACGGAAATTAAATCGGCGCCTGCTTTTGCAAAATCTTTGATATAACGGTCCGGATTTTCAATCATCAGATGGACGTCAACAGGAAGTGATGTTACCCGCCTGACAGCCTCAACCACCAAAGGACCGATGGTGATGTTCGGTACAAAATGGCCGTCCATAACGTCTACATGAATCCAATCGGCTCCGGCCGCTTCTACGGATTTTATTTCATCTCCCAGTTTTGAAAAATCAGCCGACAGTATGGATGGTGCAATATATTTTATCGTCATATTTTTTTACTCGGATAAACTGGGAAAGTGACTAAAGTGAACTAAATCCGCCAAAGTACGGTGGCGGATAAAGTTTGAAGCGCCTAAAGTTAAGGTATCGCTTAACTCTAAGTATTTTATAGATATTGGCAGGACTCCATAACTTTAGGCATTTTAGATCACTTAAGATCACTTCACACTTTTTTAAGTTTTAAAATTTCTTGTCACAAAAATACAAGATTCTAAGTTACGCTTCCAAAATGTTCAGTACTTTGTTTGCGGAATCGGTAACCACGGTTCCGGGACCGAATACGCCTTTGGCTCCGGCCTGATACAGAAAATCGTAATCCGGCGGCGGAATCACGCCACCCACAACAACATTGATATCCTGACCGCCTTTTTCTTTTAGAGCTTCAATGAGTTGCGGAACCAGGGCCTTATGCCCGGCTGCCAGACTCGATACTCCCACAACATGTACATCGTTCTCCAAAGCCATCTGGGCGGCTTCATCAGGTGTCTGGAACATGGGACCGATGTCCACGTCAAACCCGAGATCTGCAAAGGCGGTTGCGATCACCTTAATCCCCCGGTCATGGCCGTCCTGGCCCATTTTTGTCACCAGTATTCGCGGTCTTCGCCCGTGTTTTTCCTGGAATTCATCAGTTCTTTTACGAACGGCCGTAAATATTTCGCTGTCGGCATACTCTTCAGCATATGCACCGGATATACACTGGGTTGTGGCCACGTAACGGTTGAAAACCTTTTCCATGGCGTCAGATATTTCGCCAACGGTGGCTCGCGCCCGAACTGCCGGAAGGCAGGCTTCCAGCAGGTTTCCACCGGAATCGCAGGCGTTGGTTATGGCTTCCAGAGTCCTCCGGACTTCATCATTGTCCCGTTTTGCTTTGATCTCTTTTAACCTCGCGATCTGTTCATCACGCACGGCCTCGGAAACTTCAAGAAGACCTTCCAGGGGTTCCTCTTCAATCTGATACTTGTTGACTCCCACAATAACGTCTTTGCCCTGGTCAATGCGGGCCTGTTTCCTGGCAGCCGATTCTTCGATCCGCATCTTTGGCATCCCGGTTTCAATGGCTTTGGCCATTCCACCCAGTTCTTCAACTTCATTCATAATCTTTCTGGCCTCATTGATAATACCACCGGTCAGCGCCTCAACATAGTAAGATCCTCCCAAAGGATCAACCACATGGCAAACCTGGGATTCTTCCTGTACAATAATTTGAGTGTTTCTGGCAATCCGTGAGGATAGATCGGTGGGAAGACTTACCGCCTCGTCAAAAGAGTTGGTATGCAAAGACTGGGTTCCGCCCAAAACTGCAGACAGACATTCAAGGGTGGTTCGAATGATATTGTTATACGGATCCTGCTCGGTCAGGCTCCAGCCCGATGTCTGAACATGGGTCCGTAACATGGTGGATTTTGGATTTTTAGGGTTGAACTGGCTGATGATTTCGTGCCACAGAAAACGGGCTGCTCTTAACATGGCGATTTCCATGAAAAAGTTCATCCCGACCCCGAAGAAAAACGACAAACGCGGCGCAAACTTGTCGATATCCAGTCCGGCTGCCAGAGCGGCCCTGACATACTCCAGCCCGTCCGCCAGTGTAAATGCGGTTTGGAGAACCGAGTTGGCACCGGCTTCCATCATATGATACCCGCTGATACTAACGGTATTATACTTGGGCATGTTTTTGGAACAGAATCCGATGATATCGGATACGATTCTCATGGAAGGTTCCGGAGGATAGATATACGTGTTTCGGGTCAGATATTCTTTTAAAATATCGTTCTGAATGGTTCCTCCCAGTTGCTCATGCTTGACGCCCTGTTCTTCGGCTGCCACGATATAGGCGGCCATAACCGGTAAAACCGCGCCGTTCATGGTCATGGAAACCGTCATCTTGTCCAGGGGAATCTGATCGAAAAGGATTTTCATATCCTCAATGGAATCTACGGCAACACCGGCCTTGCCGATGTCCCCCACCACCCTAGGATGATCCGAATCATACCCTCTGTGGGTGGCAAGATCAAAGGCTACCGACAGTCCGGTCTGACCGGCGGCCATATTTTTTCTATAAAATTCGTTGGACTCCTTGGCTGTGGCAAAGCCGGCATACTGGCGGATGGTCCAGGGCCTTCCGGCATACATGGTGGCCATGGGACCCCGCACATAAGGTGCGAAACCCGGCAGGGTGTTCACATGCTCCATCCCCTCAAGGTCCTCTGCGGTGTAAAGGGGTTTAACCAATATGCCTTCATCCGTCTGCCAGTTGAGAGACTCAAGCGGTCTTCCTCTCAGTTGTTTGGTGGCAAGCTCTGTCCAATCTTTTACATCAGGATTTTTAGACATGGCATCCTCCTTTGGATCGTAAAATTATCTTTCACAAAGTTCAACCAGAATGCCGTTCGTGGCTTTGGGGTGCAAAAAAGCAATTTTTGCGCCACCGGCGCCCATTCTGGGTTTTTCGTCAATCAGCCGTATTCCTTTTTCCTTTAATTCTGCCAGCGCCTCTTCAACATTTTCCACTCGAAACGCAACGTGATGAATGCCCGGTCCCTTTTTTTCCAAAAATTTAGCGATGGGTCCGTCCGGAGCGGTGGATTCAAGAAGCTCCACTTCACTTTCGCCCACCGGGAAAAAAGCGGTGGTCACTTTTTGCTCTTCAACGGTTTCGGAGCCTTCAAATTCAAGTCCGAGTGCATCTGTCCAAAAATTTTTGCCGTCTTCGATACTGTTGACGGCTATTCCGAGATGGTCTATTTTTAATATTTTCATAAAAACCTCCTTTCAACCTATCTAAATTTCTCCATAACCCGTTTAAATCCGGGCATTGCATTTATTATGGTTTCATCGGCCACGCAGAAGGCGATTCTGAAATGACCCGGTCCGCCAAAACCGCTGCCGGGGACAGTAAGAATCAATTCCTCCTGAAGCGCCTGTACAAATCTTACATCATCGGGAACCGGCGTTCTGGGGAAAAGGTAAAACGCACCTGCCGGTCTGAAGAAATCATATCCACAATCCTCCAGACCCTTACACAGGAGTTCTCTTTTCCGGGCATACGCTGAGATATCCACACTCGTGCCCTGAACGGATGCCACAACCCGCTGCATCAGAGCCGGAGCATTGACAAATCCGAGGATCCTGTTGGCCAGAGCCATGCCGCCGATAAGCTCTTCTTTAAAACTCGCTTTAGGATTAACCGCCAAATGACCGATACGTTCCCCGGGAATGGAAATATCCTTTGAATATGACGTCGCAATGATGCTCTCAGGGTAACTTTTAAAGATGCTGGGTACTTCTTGTCCGTCATAAACGATCTTTCGATAGGGTTCATCTGCGATAAGATACAGGGTCCGGTTCAGTTCCTTTCCCTTTTCAGTGAGCAGGGTTCCGAGTTCATGAAGACGCTCTTTTGAATATACCTGACCGGTGGGATTGTTCGGGGAATTTATAAGAACGGCCCGGGTCTTTTGAGTGATCGCATCGGAAACGGCGTCAATGTCCAGATTAAAATCCGGCTTTGTGGATACGGTTTTAAGGCTTCCGCCATGGTTGTCCACATAATATCTATATTCAACAAAGAAAGGCGCCGGTGTGATCACCTCATCACCGGGATCAAGGATTGCTTTCAGGATAACGTTCAGAGCACCGGAGGCTCCGCAGGTCATGATTACCTCATTTTCGGTAACCTGAACCTTCTGTTCGCTGCAAAGATAATCCGCAACAGATTTACGAACGTGCGGATATCCGGTATTGGGCATATACCCATGAACCCCCGAAGCAGAGGACGCTGCGGCATGCTTGAGTGCCGCCCGGAATTTTTCCGGAGGCTCCAGATTCGGGTTTCCCAGACTGAAATCATATACGTTCTCAGCGCCATGCTCAGCCTTAAGGCGGGCGCCCTCTTCAAACATTTTACGTATCCAGGAAGATCCGGATATAATGGTTTGGATGTGCTTTGCTAGGGTCATTTAAACACGTTATTTTGACATAAAATTTTAATCTTAAAATATATATTTATTAAAGTATGGCTTGCAAGTTCTTTCTGTAAAAAATTCCAGCAAAGGTTAAATTCTAGCCCGGTCTCACATGGGTTTTAGTCTGTCCGTTCCACGGACTTTACCTCAGGGATTTCCTTTTTTAGAAATCTTTCAATTCCGTTTTTAAGGGTTATTTGGGACATGGGACATCCGGCACATGCTCCCTGCAACCTGACGGTGACCACGCCGTCAATTACATCGACAAGTTCCACGTCACCCCCATCCGCCTGAAGCATCGGCCTGATTTTATCTATTACCGCCTGAATCTTTTCTTTCATGACAACCTCCTTTTTTTTACATTGAAAACCCGGTCCTCCCTCCGGGCCGTAGGCCCTATGGGCCGGAGGCTGGGCCAAGTCAGAGATAGATGGCTCTGCCTTGGAATTTTGTGTCTAAAATCACAAATTCCAAGCACCCCGCCAAAAGAACGGCGGGCAGGCAAATTACAAATTAACCCGCCTTAGGCGGGTAAATCACAAATTTTTACCCTGTTAAATCCCTCGCCTTGCGAGGGTCCGCCCTTGGGCGGAATTTAACAGGGCGGGTATTCAATGACCAAAACCTTCTAGGACGAGAAATTGTTTGGTTTTTCGAATTTGGGTCATTGGAATTTTTTTGATATTTGATATTTGGAATTTCAATAAGTCGATGAACTTTCAATAAAGCAAATCCCCTCTGATGATAACCAAAGCCGGGTCCTCTATGCCCGGAGTCTTTATTTGCCCTCATAAAAAGCTTTTCTAAATTTATCAAATTGGTTTCGGCATATGGCCGTTCGAATATGCTCCATCAATTTCATATAAAAATAAATATTATGAATGGTATTTAAACGATAAGCAAGCAATTCTTTTGCCATGTAAAGGTGTCGAAGGTAGGCTCTGGAATAATTTTGGCACGTGTAACAATTACATCCGGATTCAATGGGTTGGGTATCATATTTAAAACGTGCATTGCAAATATTAATGGCGCCTTTTTTTGTAAACATCTGGCCGTTTCGAGCGTTCCGTGTGGGGATGACACAATCGAACATATCCGCCCCAAGAGCCACAAGCTCTATAAGATCTTCAGGAGTTCCGGTACCCATGATATATTTGGGCTTATTATCCGGAAGTATGGGTAGCGTAAAGTCAGCAATTTCAAACATAACCTCCTTGGGTTCACCCACGCTGAGTCCACCGATGGCATAACCGTTGAAAGTGATTTCAGATAAATTTTCCGCTGAACGTTTTCTCAGGTCTTTAAACATGCCTCCCTGAACGATACCGAAAAGGGAAGGGGGCTTTGGGACCTTTGGATTTAAAGACCCGATGCCTTCTTGCAGAGCATTTTTACATCTTTTTGCCCATCGGGAGGTCAGCTCAAGAGCCTCTTGGGTATGTTCACGGCTTGCAGGGTATTTGATGCAGTCGTCAAGGCACATGATAATGTCCGATCCGAGACAAAGCTGAATCTCAATCGACTTTTCAGGCGTCAGTAAATGACTTGATCCATCGACATGGGACTGAAAAAAAGCGCCTTGATCGGTGATCTTACCCAGTTTGGCCAGGGAAAAGACCTGAAAGCCGCCGCTATCCGTTAAAATCGGCCGATCCCAGCACATAAAACCGTGTAGGCCGGAAAAACGGCGGATGACATCACATCCCGGTCTGAGGTACAGATGATAGGTGTTGCCCAGAACAATTTGGGTCCCGCACTCCATAAGTTCTTGGGGTGACAGGGATTTTACCGTGCCAAGGGTCCCCACCGGCATAAAAACAGGGGTCTTTACCTCACCGTGAGCTGTCTGCAAGACGCCGGCCCTTGCCCGTGTTGTGTCAGATGTTGCAACTATTTTGAAATTGGACATGTAATTTAAAGATCGTTTTAGGTTCTAAGTTTTAGGTTTTAAGTTCAAAACCACAGGAATAGCGAGCTATTTCGAGGATTTTGCGAGTGAGGTATCAGCCAAAGATGGGCTGAAGCTGAGATGTAAAAATGTGAAGTTATTTTTGCGCGAGCCCTTAGTTCTGCTGCAGATCCTTTTGCTATATGAATAAACCTGATAAATTCTGCTGCAGAACCTCTTTCGGCACCTTCAGCAATGTTAGAAGCAACTGATACCCCGGCTTTTGTCATCTGATTTTTCAATCCATAGTCTTTGCATTCTCCTAAAACCACATATAATCTAACTGCCAGTCTGCACGCCTTTTGCCACACTTCAAGATTCTCAAAAAACTGTATGCCATTATTTTTCCTCCTTCTTATTGTTTATGAGTTAGTAATGAAAAGATAAAAAATTTTTGGGGAGCTTTAAGTGTCTGTTAAAACACATAACTTAAATTACCTAAAACCTAAATCTTAAAACCTAAAACCTGCTATGCAATAAACATGGCATCCCCGTAACTGAACAGCCTGTATTTTTTATCTATGGCGGTTTGGTATGCATTCAATATATTTTCCCGGCCCGCAAAAGCGGATACAAGCATTAAAAGCGTCGATTTGGGAAGATGGAAATTCGTAATCATTGCGTCTACAACCTTAAACCTGTATCCGGGATATATAAAAAGATCGCAGGTTCCGCTACCGTGAGCCACGTTCCCTTTGACGTCTGAAGCATACTCCAGAGTCCTTACGCAGGTGGTACCCACGGCAATGATGCGCCGGCCTTTTGTTTTGGCATGGTTGATAATATCGGCAGTCTCTTTGGAAATGGAATACCACTCAGAATGGATTTTGTGGTCTCTTATATCCGATACCCTGACCGGCAAAAACGTACCGTAACCCACATGCAGGGTAACTGTTACGATCTTAATTCCTTTTTTTTCTATTTTTTTAAGGAGTTTTTTTGAAAAATGGAGTCCTGCCGTAGGTGCGGCGACGGCACCTTTTTTTGAAGCATAAACGGTCTGGTAAGATGTCCTATCATCCTCACAATCGTTCCGTTTAATATACGGGGGCAAAGGAACGTGTCCTATTCTGTCCAGGAGATTTTCAAAATTATTTTTAGATGAAAATTTTACCGTGTAAATTCCTTCTTGACCATTGACAACCCGGGCTCGCAATTCCCGGCCAAAAGATAACGGTGTACCGTTTTTCGGTCTTTTTGAGGCTTTAATCAGGCATTTTAAAACAAGTTCGTTGTACCCGGGATTTTCACGTCCGCCGGCGTAATCAAGGATAAAAACCTCCGCCTTGCCTCCGGTATCCTTTTTTCCGAAAAGTCGAGCCGGAATTACCCGGGTGTCGTTTAAAACCAGTAAATCCGTTGGCAACAGGAGATCATAAATGTCATAAAACTTATGATGGGACAATACGCCGGTTTCCTTGTTCAGAAACAGAAGTTTTGAACGGTCCCGTTGAGGTGCCGGCTTTTGAGCAATCAGGTCGTCGGGCAGATCATAGTTGTAATCATTCAATAAAAACATGAGGGTTATCTTTTTCCCAGATACACCAGAAAAATTCCCGCGAGCATAAGCACAAGACCGAATTTTTGCAGAGCCTTATCCGGCATTTCAAGGATTTTCTCTATAACAAATTTCATCTTTGTCGGGGATGCAAAATATGGAAGACCTTCCACAACCATTACCATTCCGAACACACATAGGAAAAATTTCATTATACTCCTCTATCAAGTTATACAATCGCTTCGCGATTCTATATAACGCGGCTTCGCCGCTCAAAAAGAAATTCCTATACTATCAAGTTAAATGACATCTCTAAAATTAAAATCAATCGCCTCATTAATTCTTTTAAAGTCGTCAACATTTCGAGTGATTACCGTGGCTCCGATTTGACGGGCCAATAGAGCAATGCAAACGTCGTTGTAATCTCTCGGATTTTTCGGATCCAGGTTTCCGGAAAAACGAAGTTTATGGCATACACGGCCGATTAAAATTTGAGTAGATGGCTCAGGCTGTATTAGGCGACCTAATTTAACAAATGTGCTACCAAGGCGAATCAGATGCTTTATTTCGGCATTTCCCTTTGCGCCTATCCATAATTCATGAAGCACGGGATGAACCATATACATCACCTTATTTAACCCGCTGATTTCATTCTGATAAAGACCATGATTGAATATGCCGATATAGATATTGGTATCGAAAACAACTTTTTCTTGCACGTCTCAGACCTCCTCAAAATCAAAACTTCCGGCATCTGCCAGAGTTACTTCAGCCAACTGAATATCCGTATCAAATTGTTTAAGAACGGTATTGATGGCTTCTTTTTCTGATTTGGCCTTTAATGCGATTTTGATTCGATTGATTTGTTCCTGATCAAGCTCGATAGTTTTTTTTACAAGTGCCATGGCTGCCTCCCATACTATACATATAATACTGATGATTTTTATGGTATTTATGTAATATCAAATCGTTTTATTGTCAACATATTTTTGATGGTTTCGTAAAAAATTAAACAAAACTTTTTGCCGAGAACAATTCTGATTTTGACATATTATATTTTATAGTTACGTTTCGTTTTATAGAATCAGTAAAAGATAGTACAATTTTATATGCTCTTGACAATACTATAATTGGTATGATAGTATATCTTATAAAATATTGCATTTAGGAGGATATCATATGAGCCATTCCAAAATGAGCGTTACCGTTCCGGAAGAAATTTTCAGGGAGATAAAAGAAATATCAGCTGCAAGAAAAACAAAGCTAAGCCATTTAGTTACAGAGGCTTTGAGTGAAAAGATTAAAAAAATCAAGGAACAATCCATTATTTCTCGTATTAATGAAGTCTTTGACGACCCGGAAGTTGATGCAGCTCAGCAATCAATGGCCGAGGATATTGCTAATAATATGGACATTCAGGAATTGCCATGGTAAAGGCGAGACAAGGAGATATTTTCTGGGTACGATTTGGACGTTCAGGGGATTCCGGACCGTCCGGGAAAAGACCAGCTGTGATTATTCAGAACGATTTATTAAACAGGAGCAATATCCGCACAACAGTCGTTGCCTTAATAACTTCCAATATAAAACTTGGGGAAATCCCAGGAAATGTCAGGCTAAAAAGGGGTGTGGGGAATATTCCCAAAGCAAGTGTTGTAGTTGTCAGTCAAATTGCTACGGTTGACAAGACAAGGCTCCTTGAAAAGATAGGAATGCTAAATAAGGAAACAATTGAGCGAATTCTTAAAGGTGTCCAAATGGTCATCGGTTCTGACATTTTATAATTTCAATGAATAAAGGATAGAAATGACATATGAACCTGTAATCGGGCTTGAAGTTCACGCTCAGCTCAAGACGAAAACAAAGATTTTCTGCAACTGTTCAACATCATTCGGGGCACCGCCCAATACCCATACCTGCCCGGTTTGCCTGGGAATGCCCGGTGTGCTTCCGGTGCTCAATAAAAAGGTTGTTGAGTACGCCCTATGCATGGGTCTTGCAACAAACTGCACGATCAACCGGGAGAGTCGATTTGCCCGGAAAAACTATTTTTATCCCGACCTCCCCAAGGGATACCAGATTTCCCAGTATGAACTGCCCATTGCCGAAAATGGATGTATCGAGATAGAAATAGACGGCCACCCAAAAAGGATCGGTATTACCCGGATACACATGGAAGAAGACGCGGGCAAGCTGTCCCATGATCCTGACCGCCCGTTGAGCAAGGTGGATTTCAATCGTACCGGTGTGCCCCTGATCGAAATCGTGAGTGAACCGGATATACGGACTCCTGAAGAGGCCGGTGCTTATCTTCGGCATCTCAGATCCATTGTCCGCTATCTCGGAATCAGTGACGGCAACATGGAAGAAGGAAGTTTCCGCTGTGACGCCAATATATCCATACGGCCAAAAGGATCCGAGACCTTTGGGACCCGAACGGAAATAAAAAACTTGAATTCTTTCAAGCATGTTGAAAGTGCCCTTTGTTTTGAGATCGACCGCCAAAAAGAAATTTTAGAAGACGGCGGCCAGATCATTCAGGAGACCCGGCTGTGGGACCCAGTTAAAAATAAATCCATATCCATGCGGGGTAAGGAAGAGGCCCACGACTATCGCTATTTTCCGGACCCCGACCTTTTGCCGCTGGTTATAGACGATGATTGGATCAATTCGGTCAGAAAAAAACTCCCCGAACTTCCGGATGAAAAAAAGAAGCGCTTTGTGGATGAATACAGTCTTCCTTCATATGATTCCGGTTTTCTGACATCGAGCCACGAACTTGCAGACTATTTTGAGGAATGCGTTACACAATTTCCTAATCCCAAGCCGGTCAGCAATTGGATTATGGGATCATTGTTGGGCCTTTTAAACGCATTAGGCAAGCCAATTACCGAGTCGCCGGTTTCCCCCGGCAATCTTGCCCAACTTCTTAAACTGATTGACGATAATATTATCAGCGGCAAAATTGCAAAGACCGTATTTGATGAAATGGCTCAAACCGGCAGAGCGCCCGAAGAAATCGTAAAAGAAAAGGGGTTGGTACAGGTTACGGACGAGTCCGCCATCAAGGCGGTTGTCGTAAAGGTCCTTGAAGGGTGTTCAAAGGAAGTGGAGGATTACAAAAACGGTAAAACCAAGCTTTTCGGCTTTTTTGTGGGCCAGGTCATGAAAGAGACAAAAGGCAAGGCCAATCCGAAAATTGTAAACCAGATTTTGAAAGATCTCCTTAAGACATAATTTATTTTGCCCTGAAAAACCTGGTCCTATGGGCCAGGATTCTTTACTATAAAAACTAGGCCGTCTTTTCCAATTTTACGGCACAAAGTTTGAGTTCAGGGGTCTTGGCCATGGGGTCGAGACAATCGATGGTCAGCGCGTTGACCGCTATATTGTCGGAATGGAGGGTCGTGAAAACCGTTCCTTCCTGGACCCGATCGGTCACCTTGGTATGAATCTTCATTGAACCCCTTCTGGAATGCACATAGATTTCTTCTCCGTCTTTGACTTGGACTCGATCTGCGTCTGATGGATGGATCTCCAGCAGGTCTTCAGGGGACAGATTGAAAAGCGCCACAGAGTTACGCGTATAGGAGCCCGTATGAAGATGGTAAAGATCTTTTCCCGTTGTTAAGATAAAAGGATACTCTTTGTCCGGCGATTCGGCGGGAGGCTGGTAATCTGCCGGAAAAAA
>JAFDHQ010000137.1 GCA_019308685.1 Deltaproteobacteria bacterium | reverse complement strand
TCAGCCTCCGGAGCTGAAAGCCGCTGGTTCGAACCCAGCCGGGCGTACCATCTTAATTACGAGTGTTTATAAAAGGGTAATATCTTTTCTCTTACGACCCACAACCCTCTTTTGTCGCCGTTTATCCATCCCCCCCACAGGAAGTCTAAGATCGGTTCAATTGGTTTTGATATCATGCTCCCATATTGAACTGTCAAGTGATGTATTGATCCAACGTACGATTCTGTCAAATCAAGTTTAAGTCGGACAACTAAACCATCCTGCCATACCACATATTAATACTACAATGTAGCACAAGAGACTTAATTTAATTGTAAATTTGTTGACACAACTACGGTTTTAATATATAAAATTTTAATATATTCTCTTTTAAAAACTGATCTCTATCTCGATTCGATTACCATTATATAACACTTCTTATTCTGCTGACCTAATTCTCAATTTGTTGCTCTCTGTCTATTGTTTGGTCACTTCAATTGTTTAAACTCTATTCAAATAAGAGTCAACAATGGAGAAACCCCTCAAAATCTGCATACCTTGTTCCTGACAGAACGCTATCCGTTCTGTTGGGAGTCTAAAAGTTTAACACTAATTCTCCCGGGCCTTCACAGTTTAGAACTGAATTAAATGGTTGTCTGAAGCTGGCCTTGTTTGTTGGTGACAATAAATCCCGATTGATGCCTCCGGATTTAACACAAAATAAAAATTTCTGAAAAGATGTTCAAGTAAAACCTCAAAAAAGTGGCTATTGATTCAATGCCAATGAAAAAGATCCCCAAAGTTTCGTCAAGAAATCAGAACAATAAAATAATTTTCTATAAATTCAATGATAAATATTCCAGACGAAAGGAGGGAACCATGAAAAAACAAATATTGAATTATGAAACACTGCTTAAGGTTACCGATGCCATTTCTTCGACCCGGGATCCGGAAGAAATTATTTTGGTAACGGTGGAGAGTGTCAAAAGAGCTTTGGATGTCAAGGGTTGTGCCATGTTTATGGTTAATCGAAAAACCAATGAACTGGCGTTGGCCGCTGCATTCGGCCTGAGTGATGAATATCTGGATAAAGGTCCTGTGAACGCTTTGCGCTCCATTGCTTCATCCCTGGAAGACGGGCCTGTGGCCATTTATGATGTTAGTGACGATCCGAGGCTTCAGTACCCCGAAGCGGCGAAAAAAGAGGGAATCGCCTCAATACTGTCGGTCCCGATCACAAGCTTGGGTAATGTCATTGGCGCTCTGCGGGTTTACACGGCCGAACCCTGGGAATTTACTTTGGAGGATGTGAATTTTATCCAGGCTATGGCTCAGGTTGCCGGGATGGCGATTGAGATGTGCCGGCTTAACAGAGGGTTAAAGAGTAGCATTGAAATATTAAAGACCATGCGAGACCCCCGGGAGCTTAAATCCAAGAGAAGAACGCCATATGAAAGTGTCCCGATAAGTGTTGTTCCGTAAAAGTGATTTAAAGAAATGTGAATAACGTAAGTAAATTCATTATAGGTCCACAAACTCATTCCTAAGAGATGTCAAGCATGAACGAATCTATTGAAAGTGGTGGATGCGTCTTATACCAGGCACGAAATATTATCGTTGTAATAGGTGCAGAACCAAATTTATGATTATTTTTTGGAGAAGCGCCCTAAGGATTTCATAGAAAAGAGCATAGCCCCTGTCATTCCTCATGTCAGGGGTTTTTTATTGTATTTCGTTTTGTTGTAATTTAATAGAGTTATGAAATAAGACAGGAATTGAGCACACCGCATAACTAAACTGACAACTTAACTTTCTCAGATCGGTAGTTGCCCTAGGTCGCAGATTACTGCTATGTCTCTTTCTGCTTTGAAATGGCTTCAGTGGTTGTGATATCGAATTTTTATAGCTTCAGATTGTCGCCGATTATGTTTCAATAACCCTTTATGTAACCAAAAAATCGCGCAAAATCACTGAAACATATTCGTTTACAAAAATCCCCAAATTTCCAACCAAAAAAATAAAAATCAAGGTAAAAAACAACATTCCATATCCATAAAAAAAACCGGACGTTACGAAAAGGAATCCGGGTTTTTGGTCTTTTTATGTGCTCATACTCTTTTGACATTTTTCATTTATGTATTATTTTATTGTTAAGAATAAAAATTAAAACTACTAAATGTTACTCAGCTTCAACACAATAATATAAAACCATGTGAACAGGCGTTTTCACGAAGGTTACACTGTAAAATGAGGGGCTTGACGTAACATTTATGAGGCTTCTCGAATGTCCGTGCATCTGAATGCAACAGAGCATTTTACAACGACATTTAGGGAAGCTAATAGATTTAAATGCTTGGTAGTCGAATAGTGGAAGGCTACCGGGCTATAATATAGGCAGAGCAAAAAAGCTCTGTCTTTTTTATTTTAAGGATTCATATTATCAGCATCAAACTTTTCAATATCCTTACTCCGGTCAATGAATGATTCCATATGGTCCTTTACCGTTTCATAACTGGATGCATTAAACATGCTGGAAATTTCATCTAATGAAGAAAGTGATTTTCTGCTGACCACAAACGTTTTTTGGATTCGGCCCTGTTTTTTATCATTTTCCTTTGACATCGTATTCACCTCCGGAACCCATATTCATTATTAAACTATATATAATTTAAAAAGTAATTCAAGGATCTTCAAGTAAAGCCGAAACAGGAATTAACCTCGCCGGTTGAGCAAACACGACCGGGGTTGGTTTTTACCCCCAGTGTCGACATTTTGGAGACAGATCATGAAATTACTCTTTTGGCAGATATGCCGGCGCTTTTACCAATAATTTCTTTGAATTACTCTTTGGAGGGATAATACATGACTACCAGAGATCCTCTTGGGGGAAATCCAGATTGTCGACAAAATACCGGTTGAAATCATGATGGGTGGACAACTCAACATGTTCTATGGATTTTGACAGTTCATTGGCCTTTTGCCAGTGAGGCCTGGATAAGACGACCATCACAGCGCCTTTGCTGGCAGCGTTGCCAAGAGACTTGATTTTTTCCGGATCAACTTTGGGAAGCAGGCCGATTCGCATGGCACTGTATGGGTTAACGAAATTACCGAGCGCACCCGCCAGACAAATCTGGTCAAGATCCTGAATCCCGACACCCATTTTATCCATAAGCGTCTGGATACCGGCTGCCACGGCGCCCTTTGCCAACTGAAGTTCGCGGACGTCTTTCTGGGTGAGATATATCCGCCGGTTGCCAGATGTTTCTTCTTTGGAAGCCACAAGAAAGTCTTGAACCCCTGATTTGTTGACAACCCTGGAACTCAGATAATCATCGGCATTTTCCCGTGGCGGCAAAATCAATCCTTGGGAATCGATAATGCCGCAATGCAAAAGCACGGCCACCAGGTCTACCAGTCCGCTTCCGCAAATCCCTTTGGGTAAAATGTTACCGATCACCTGATATCTGAGCCCCTCTTCATCAAAACTGACGCCTTCAATAGCACCGCTGCTGGCGATCATTCCCTGGGAAATTTGTGCACCTTCCAATGCCGGGCCGGCCGCTGCAGAGCAGGTCAACAGCTTTTGCCGATTACCTAAGAAAATTTCTCCATTGGTACCCAGGTCAAGACCGAGAATAATTTTATCATGCTGTTCTGCGGCGGAAGATGCGAGGATGGTACTGATCATGTCGCCGCCCACATAGCCCGATTTGCTCGGCATGACATACAACCTGGCTTCCGGATGCAGTCTGAGGCCGGCATCTTTTGCACTGAGAATCAATCCATCGGTTAAAACAGGAGGAAAGGGCGCACTTGCAATTCCCAAAGGATTCAAATTCAAAAAAATGTGCTGCATGGTCGTGTTTCCGGCGGCAACGGCAATAAAGATGTCGTCAGGAGAAAGCCCTTCCACTTTTAAAAGGCGTTGGATAATCGAGTTCAAATCTTTAACCAGAAGGTCGGTAAGCGTGAAAAGACCCTTTGGATTTTCCTTAATGTACTGCAGACGGCTAATGACGTTTGATCCGTATTTACTTTGGCTATTGAGTCTGGAGATTGCCGCCACTTCACTTCCGTTCAACAGATTGACGAGCTTGCCGACCAACGTGCTAGTTCCCAGGTCAAAAACAAGTCCGAAAACCCGCCCGGCGTGTTCCCGATGTTGCCAGGCCATCAAATAGTTTTCGTGAAGCACGGCTGTGCCATGGTTTTCCGTTTTCTTTATCATTTGGGGCAAAAAACGGAGGCAGTGAAGGGATGCTTTCAGGTCGCTATATTCCGGGCCCATGGCGGCTTTGACGCGGTCCAAATCGGACAATCCGTCACGGCCGGATTCGGGCGGCAGGTCCACCGGCCGTTTGTTTATCAGGGGATCGATATCCACCGTGGGCCTGTGGCCGGTTTTAAGTATCTGGTGGAGGATCGGCTCATCGTCCGATTCCCCGGTGTGGACGACAAGGTCCTTTCTGATTTTGACCCGACAGGCAAGACGAACACCATGTTCCAGCTCTTCTGGATCAAGGAGCTCTTTTTCTTCTGCCACAGGAGGTCTTACCGAAGAAATGACCCGTACTTTACATTTCCCGCATTTGCCCAGCCCCCCGCAATCGCTTTCCAGCGCTACGTCGGTCTTTTTCAAGGCCTCATATATGGTGGTTCCTTTACGCAGCTTCAACCATAGATCATCAGGAAGCATATTTAACAAAACATATTTACTTTTTTGCTTTTTGAGTGGCAAAAATCCGGTGGGGCTGCGTCTTTTTTTTGAGGTTTTTTTCTTTTTTTTCGGCTTTTTCATGTGTTTGATCCTACTCGGTATCAAATGAATGAGTCTTTGGTTCAAATGCGAATAATCGGCGTCTATTATCTCTAAAGACAGGTTTAAAAATCCAGCCAGTTTACCGGCTGCGGCCTTTAAATCCGGATCAGAGGGTTGTCTCACATACATCAGTTTTTTATAGTGCTTGAAAAAAGAGTCTCGAATATCACTATCGTAAAGTTCCAGAGGTTTGAGACAGTATTCCCTGAAATTTATAATTAGCTCACTCTCTAAAAAATAGGTGCCGGCTGTTTTTTCTACGATCTGCTCATAGCTATGGCTTCCGAGAAGCATTTCAAAACAGTGAAGACCGGCAACCTTATCCGCACCATTTGTGGCACATATCTCTTCAATACCGGGGACACAGTAGCCATATAACAATAAAGGCCGTTCATTTCGTTTTATAGCGGATACAATTGTTGCGTGCAGGTTTTTTTTCAACGTTCGCGGATATAGGTGCAGATTAGACGGTAAAAAGGTGATACGCAACTGCGGATATTTTTCCTCCAGCCGGAGAAATTTTAGGGCGGGCCTGAAAACCCCGCAAGCGATAAGGCGTATTATTGAGGAAATTTTGCCTCCCTTTTTCACGAGAGCGTTACGTTTTAAATATTATGTATTCCCGGAAAACGAACTTTTATCTCGGAAATAAGCTCAGGGTCTAAAAGACCATCCATATTTTCTTTTAAAATTTTTTCAACCCGTTCTTTTGCCCGGCTCAACATGTTGGGCCGACCCCTTTCTTCCCAAATGTCGAAGTTACAGCGAACGGCAAGATCGGGATAGAAATATTCCGCCATCATATGTTCGACGGTATGGTCTGCCAGGACGTAATTGCCCTCAGGCCCGACCTCTTCAATGACGCCAGAACCGAGAGTCTCCTTGCTCACCCGGATACCGGATAGAATCCTGTAAACCATGCCGATAATTTCATCATCAATAACATACTGTTCGTAGGAAATAGAATTGCCCGAATCCAACATGCCTGCCGCCAGGTGAATGAGATCCGCTCCGCTCATGGCCACCATCAAATTGGAAAAACTCTTTTCACAGCCCGCCTGAATATCGGGCCGCTTGGCCTCGGTAACTCCGGCCGAG
The DNA here is from genome assembly GCA_019308685.1 of Deltaproteobacteria bacterium. Taxonomy (GTDB): domain Bacteria; phylum Desulfobacterota; class Desulfobacteria; order Desulfobacterales; family UBA11574; genus S5133MH16. Next base: position 10,747 of record JAFDHQ010000137.1, on the reverse strand, counting down.
GCGTAGATGGGCAAATGATAAATTTTTGCCAGTTGAACCGCGGCAGCGTTCATCATTGCCATTTCCAATGACCCCATAGTATATTCCATGTTCCGCAAATCCATTGTCGAAGGCACCGCACCATAGAGTACCCTGGCACCCGGGGCGTACACCTGAGCCATGGCAACGCCGGCCAAAGCTTCGACATGCATCTGGGAAAGGGTGCCGGCCAGGGTCGCCGGGGCAGTGGCACCGGAAATGGGCGCCGGGGCGCAGGTGACAGGGATGCCGTTTTTGCAGCAAAACTTGAGAATATCCAAGGTTTCATACCCAAAACTAAGGGGGCTTATGGGATTGGTTATCACGGAAACAAAGGGCTTTTGTCTGAACTTTTCTTTTCCTCCGGCGACAAAGCCGGCAAGTTCCCACATCTGCTTTACGCCTTCCAGATTATCACAGCCGCCCATTACATGTTTGGTGGTGTGGTTCAGGGCATAATAAAAATCATTCAAATGATAGTATTGCTGTTCTATGTCATGTGCCTGGCAGGAGATGATATATAAGCGAATATTATCGAGATGGTTCACCAGGGCAGCGGTGTTGGCCACATCTCTGAGCATGGTGAGCCGGTAGCCTCCCGTCCCCATATCAAGGATTCGAAAGACCCTGCCGCCGTTGGAAAAATTGACCTGGCCGGTTCCCATATGAACATCGTTGGCTCCGTCGCGGGAATAGAGAACGAATTGGGAGGGGGCCAGTGCCAATATATCATTCAGCCAGGCAGTTTCAAAGCGAGCGATTTGGGCATTATGATCAACCTGAACACCCGATTTTTCCAACAATTCCAGACAAACTCTGCAATGAATTTTAATCCCCACACGTTCTAAAATCCGTCGTCCCGCATGGTCTATCTGTTTGATATCTTCCGGTGAAAACAGACTGCTGAAGGGAAATTTCTTTTCCATGATGAGTTCAACTCTCCAATGCTAATGATTGACACAGAAATACCCTACATTGAAGTCAGAGATTTTGAAGAATTTCGTCAATTCTCTTTAGCACTTCATCCGGTTTTGGAATCACCTGATGTTCGGATAGGATTCGTTTTGTCTCCAAATTACAGCGGTTATAAAAATCCATGGCCCCGGCACTTTTCCAAGAATCGTAGCGAGAACGATCCAGAAGTTGGGGAAGAAACAAAGATTGCATGAAATTCTCAAAGGTGTGATCATCCGTGAGAAAAATGGAACCCGGTTCACCCTTGGCAACCCTCTCTATAGCCTCGAAAGCCAGCGTTTGGTCAGTCACCGGTATTCCCTCGGCAAAAAACCGGCTCATGGAGATCAGTTCGTTGGCCATAGTAACCATCTCAAGACAAGATGTGCTTCCGTATTCCAGAAAACCCACATCGTGGATCAGGTTTGAACGAGACAAAAGGGCAGTAATGATTGAAAACATGGCTTCCGCCCCTGCCTGGGCATCCATGACTTTTGCATCAGAAGCGCCGGCAAATGCCCATATGGGCAGGCCGTATATCTCGTCACGCATATCCGCAAGTGCGGCCTGCGTGAGACTCCACTCCGGACACCCATACGAAACGACGCTGGACTTCATATCCAAGGTGCTGACGTTGGGACCGAAGAGAAACGGTGATCCTTTACCCACCAACTGGTGAACCACAAGCCCCACCAAATTCTCAGCGATTCCCAGCGCCATGGCCCCGGCCAGGGTGACCGGCGCCCCGCCTCCTGCATTTGAACCGGACGGAAAGCAGACAGGAATCTTTTTTTCGGCGCAGAACATCAGCCGTTCCATGACGTTTTCAGGAAAACGCAGGGGGCTGATGGCCTCCGAATAATTTAGAATGAAGGGCTTTCTTTGAAGGGCATCTTCACTTCCGGCCACTTGACAGGCAATATCATATATTTTGGCGATGTCCTTACCACTGTCCGCAATGAATACAATGGGTTTGTTTGTGTTCTTAACCATTTCGGCAAAAACATATACATAAATATTTTCGATGGGCACATCCTCAGGGTTACCCATTGACATGGCAAAAGAGATATTCTCAAGCCCGTCCACCAGCCTGGCAAAGTTTCCCACATCTTTTTTGACCGCACGCCGGCGTTCACCGGTTTCCAGATCCAGGGTGAACGTCGCATCTGAACCGGTTCCATAAAAAGGGTTGCCATTGGTAAGTGGTATGGTTTTATTCCCCTTCTGGTCATACAGCGTTATTTGCGTCGGGGCTGATCTTAGAGCGTTTTGGACAAGGTAAGACGGCATCCGCAACCAATTGTTGTTTAAAATCAGGCATCCGGCATCCACAAGCATTTCCCTGGCGCCGGGGTGCTCCATCCTGAAGCCCGTTTTATCGAGAATCTCAAGGGCCGAAGCATGGATTGCCAGGGCCTGATCACGGTTTAAAACCTTAAGCCGAGGTTGAAATGTAGGAATCTCCAAGGGTTTCATGATTCGCTCCTTGTTTGCAATATTTAGGGTTTCAGGTAATGCCGAGCACCTTTTTCGCTTCAATAACTGCAGATCCTGCATCTGGCGCATAAGCATCCGCCTTTATTTCACTGGCAAAATTGGCCGTAACCGGCGCCCCGCCGATCATCACCATCACTTTGTCTTTGATCCCGGCTTTCTGGAGTGTCTCTATGGTTTCTCGCATCCCCGGCATGGTTGTCGATAGTAACGCCGACATGGCCAGTATATCGGGTTCAATCTCCTGTGCTTTTTGTACAAACGTATCCGCCGAAACATCTACCCCCAGATCCGTGATGGTAAATCCTGCACCTTCCATCATCATGGCAACCAGGTTTTTCCCGATATCGTGCAAATCTCCCTTAACGGTGCCGATGACCACTTTCCCTTTGGACGTAAGATCTCCCTCCTGAAATTGCGGTTTGATCAGTTTCATGCATTCTTGCATGGCTTTGGCAGAGCGCAGCATTTGTGGAACGAACATTTCGCCACTTGCAAACTTTTCGCCAACCTTATCCATTGCAGCAATAAGGCCTTGATCAAGAATTTCTTGAGCCTTTTTGCCTGCGTCCACTGCGTTCTGGGTCAGGGATACAGCTGTCTGAATGTCCCCCTTGATTACTGCTTCATTTAATGCCTTAATGTCACTCATGGTCATCCCCCCCCTTTTGAATTGAAAAATCACTCATTAAAGCCTGACCCTATTGACGGCTTGATCAGAGCTTCATGCCTTAGTTAATCGGCCGTTTTGATATGCTTCTATAAAATTTTCGCAATATTCATCGCGGCCGAGAAGCATCTCAACGGAAAGTAGTGTTGACATCAGTTCCGCATCGCAGGGGTCTAAGATGGCGGCAGACAGGCCATAAGCCATACAAAGCGCCAAAAAGTTTCGATTGATGAGACGGCGCGACGGAAGGCCGAAGGAAACATTGGAAAGGCCACAGATGGTGTTCACCCCCGGAAAATCGTTCATGATGTTACGGATGGCTTCCAATATGGCATTGCCCATACGGATATCAACGGAAACCGGTTGCACCAGTGGGTCCACGTAAATCTTCTCTATGGGAATCCCCTGGCCGGTCAGTTTTTGTATAAGATCTGATCCCACTTGCACTCTTTCTTCCACCGTAGCGGGCATTGATGTTTCAGCCATACACAGAGCAACAACACAGCAGGGGTGACGAGTGACCACAGGAAGAAGAGAAGAAAAACGGTATTTCTCCAGGGAAATAGAATTAATCATAGGTTCGCCGTTGTGATGTTTTATGGCCGCGATGAGGGCATCCGGACTCGGACTGTCCAGGCAGAGTGGCAGATCGACAGCGGATTGGACGGTTTCGACCAGCCAGCACAGACAATCGGCTTCTTTTTCCAAAAAAGTTCCGGCATTGACGTCAATATAATGGGCGCCTGCTCGTGCCTGGCTTTGGGCGACCTTGCCGATGAAAGAAGCGTCTCGTTTTTCGACCGCGTCAGCAATACGCTTTCGGCTCGTGTTGATTTTTTCTCCCACAATGAGCATTGGTTGTTCTCCCCTTCACATTTCAAATACGATCCAACTTATTTTAATATCAATAAGAGAAATCATTCAAGTTTTCTTGAAAATTTTGTCAGGTGTTGTTAGAGCTCAGAGGTTACAAGCTAACCCACTGACCGACCGTTTCTACTGCTCGTCCTCTGCCAAAATGCTCAATGAAGATGTTAAAATAATACAACTCCTCTTTGCTCCGGACCATGGGATAACTGCCCTGAGCTTCTTTTAATTCTTGATCTGATATCATCCCATCAAAATATTTGGGAAGCACATCAGCAGACCCGGATCCTTGAGAAAATTCCTGTTTGAGCCGCCACACAATCTCATTAGGCAGTACGTCTTCATAAGCCTTTCTGAAAATCCATTTTTCGATTTTTTGATTTCCTTCCGGTCTTTGTTTATATTCAGCAGGAATTCGCATGGCATATTTGAGCAGTTCTCCGGATATCAAAGGGGTAACTACCCGGACCGAATTGCATAAATTCATCCGGTCAAGGCGTAATGACGCATTATTGTGTAAAAAGCCAATACATTTCATTTGTTGCTCGAACAATTGTTCAGCGGGGAAGTCTTTAAGATATAGATAACCGCAAAACACTTCATCACCACCTTCTCCGGAAAGCAAGACCTCTATTCCTTGTTCTCTGGCATATTTAGAGATGAGATAATTCGAAACAGAGCTTCTCACCAAAGAAGGATCAAAGGACTCCAGGCTCCAAATGACCTGGGGCAGTACCGCCAGAATTTGATCAAGGTTAACAATCACTTCATGGTGGTTGGAGTGTATGCTATCAGCCATTATACGCGCGCATATAATATCTTCACTCTCTCCCACGCCAAGGGCAAAGGTCTTCAATCGCTGATCATTTCCAAATTTTTCTCGGAAGGCATTGCTGGCCAGCCAGGCAATGACACTGCTGTCTATTCCGCCACTGAGAAGACTTCCTGTAGGCGCTTTAAAGTTCACACGGTTTTGGAAACTTCGCTGGATAATGTCTCTGATGGCTTCTGCCATGTCGTTCGGATCGATAGGTAAGATTTCACATTGACGTTTCGGAAGTTCGGCAAACCGGAATAGCGTGCCCGTGTTGTCCATGTAATGTCCCGGCGGAAATTCATTTATATCATCAGTAACCACTGTTAAACTTTTGAGCTCGGAAGACAGGTAAAGCGCTCCATCCTTTGTTCCATAAAAAAGGGTTTTGATACCTAAAAGATCTCTGGCCGCAAATAGGTTTTCTCCATCGGAAATCACGAATGCAAAGATAGCATCGTCCAAATGCTGGAACATCTCATGACCATACTTTTTGAATAGGTGTAGAATCAACTGCTCTTCTTTGAAAGGACCGTGCGTGATCCCTTGAGTGTTACACAGATGGTTGGAGTTGCCCATTTGGCCGTCGTAACAGATGGAACTGTTTTTATCTCCTAGAAAGGTGACAGGCACCGGATCGTTTTCCGGATCCGCCTCAGGGCAGTCGGCTCTTAGATAGTTCTGGGCCATTAAGATCTGTTGGCCTTCAAATTTCCCTGCCAAATACGGACCTCGATGAGCCATCCGTTGAAACATATTTTCCAGTTCAGAAGGGTCTTGTTTATTAAATATTACAGCGAAACCACTCATATTAATTTTAATCTCCAATACACAATATTACTTCTTAATTTCGAAGATTCCCACTATTCCGTGTCCAAATCCTGTACCCATCCCACCCCTTCAATGACTCTGCGCATGGCTTCCATAGCTTCTTTAAGAGAGTCCGGATAATAGGGCATAATTTTCGGAACATCATTGAGTTTTTCATCTTCCGTTTCATAATTGCTCAGCAGTGAGATCGTATGGTTTACCAAGGTGTTGCAGCACATGAAAAACATTTCGAAAAAGTTGTTCAGATGATCAAACCCCGGCCGGGGAACATAGTCGACCAAAAGGCTTTCAAGATCCGTACGAACATATCCCTCAAAGAGCGAATTCACCGGATACCGCAGTTTTGGGCAATTGGCGTTGTAATCCCCGGTATCCATGTGGCGACCGATGTATATGGAACGATCAAAAAATTTGATCGGCTCGATCGTAACCCCTGATTCCTTTGAGGCCTGGTTAATGATGTTCATAATTTCATCTTTTGTTATCAGTCGTAACGGGAAGGATGAAATCTCCATTTGATCCCGTTCTTCCTCAGGATAAATATAGGAAATTCGATAATCCATGAAATATTCTTCGTCAGCGGGATGATGCCACAGATCCTGCCATTCACAGGTATAACGACCCAGCCAGTCCCCCATAAAAATGGCCCGCTCCGGTGCATGCCGGCAAATATCGGCAATAATCTTCATGGACTGATCATCATGGAAGTGTGAGAAGGTACCGTAAGAAGTAAAATATACATCAAAAGGAGGACATTCGGTTATCTCCGGTGTCAGGCCATTGGAAAGGTCTGTTTGAATAAACCGTGTTTTGGGAAGATGACTAATATATTCTTCGGCCTGTTGAATAAGATCCGGGTTAATGTCGACCCCAACATATTCTTGAAGCATGTCCTGTGTAATGGCAGCAGTGATGAATTCGAAAAGACCGGGATCTTTGGTTGTTACATTCATTAACAGGTCGTATCCGTCGGCACTGCCGCAACCCAGGTCAAGAATACGTATTCTTTCGAGGTTTCTTTTTTTCCGTTCCACCAAGTTATTCAGTGCAGGGCGCATAAAAATAGCGGTGTTCTGATCTTCCCAAAATCTTCGAACATTATCATATTTTCCGATCAGACCGCTTGCTTTTTCATATTTTCCGGTGCTGTGTGCCTGTGTATATGCCTTTTTTTCTCCCTTTTGATTCATAATTGACTCCTATTCATAACTTTTCATAACCTCAATGGCCTGAAACGCATCTTTGCAATACGCATCCGCCCCGATTTGTGCGGCAAATTCCTTGGAGGTCGGGGCGCCGCCAATAAGAACCTTAACCTTATTTCGAAGTCCTTGTTTTTCCAGCTCCCGGATCACATCTTCCATATTGCGCATGGTTGTGGTTAAAAGGGCCGAAAGTCCTAAAAACGGAGCCTCATTCTCTTTAACCGCATCCACGATGCGATCCGTGCTTACATCAGATTTTAAATCGATGATATCGTAGCCCGCACCTTTCAACATGATGGCCACAATGTTTTTCCCAATGTCGTGAAGGTCGCCCTTTACCGTGGCAATGATAAATTTTCCCTTACTCTCCACCCCCGCCTTAATCAGATGAGGCGCCAGTAAATCCATGGCCACCCCCACGCATTCGGCAGAAGCCAGCATGTCCGGGATCAGATACTCATTTTGCTCGAATTTCTCCCCCACGATTTCCATGGATTCTGTTAATGATTCGATTAATATCTTTTTTGGATCTATATCTTGATTCAATGCCTCATTCACCAGCTCGGTGACTCCGGGTTGACCTTCCAAACCCTGATCAAAGCCTTCGTCTTCAGCTTCCACTCTCCCCTGAATGACATTAAATGCGATTTTCTCTAAAAGTTCAGTTGGATTCATCACCTACTCCTTCACTCTTGGTTGTTGTTATTGCAAGTTATACAATCGCTTCGCGATTCTATATAACGCGGCTTCGCCGCTATAAAAAAGGAAATTCCTATACTATCAAGTTAATATTAACAGTCTTGTAAAAAGTCATGAATTCGTTTTTGTCGTCATTCCGGCGAAAGCCAGAATCCACTAAATTCAATTATTGCTGGATGCCGGATCAAGTCCGGCATGACGGTTTTGGGACTTTTTACGACCGTTTTACGAATTCATCATTATTATGTTGTTTTCAGGCCAGGCAGAAGTCCCGGGACCTTATTATATATGCGCTCCACCACATCCGGGTCCAGATGAGGTGCCGGTTCGCTTTCCAGTCGAGCCATGTAGTCAAGCGCATTTTCGATGACTTTGTCTTCCTTGTCCCTGGTTTCAAACCGATACGGGTCGGAGACATCCCCGCTGTGCATGGCTTTGCGAGCATGACGCGCAAACAGTCGATGGCTCGAGGCCATGACTTTTTTTACCATATTGAGCGTGTCATCGATCTCTGTTGGATTGACCTTGGGCGCCCTGAGACAATGCTTGATTTTTCCAATCTGTTCATTGTCGAGAACCGCCTGAAGCGGGCAAAAACAATTGGTCCGGTCTAAAAGACCGAACGCATAATGGATGTAGTGTGCGCCGCTCATGGCCATATAAAGTTGAGTGAACAGTTTCTCAAACATGGCCTGCATTCCCGGCACATAGGCATCGCCCACACCGGCGGTTGAATAGCACGGCACTTTATAGTAGCGGGCTAATTGAACGCAGTCGATATTATACTGATTGAATTCCGGACAGCCGTAAAGGTCATGAAGATCATCCAGACGCGCCCTGACCGGAACACTGCCATATAGAACCGGCGCCCCTTCCTTGATCAGTTGCGTCAGCGTAATGCCGGCTAAAATTTCCGCATTAATCTGTGCAACCATGCCTGCTTCCTGGATAGGCGCCGATGATCCTCCCTGGGGCGAAGAAGAAATCACCAAGGGCAGCCCTGCATCAACAATAGCAAATACCTTTTCTGCCGTGTCATCCACGATTTGAAGCGGACTTTTAAAGACGCAGGCAATAAAGGAAACTACCGGATTGTCTCTTAAGGCCTTTTTGTCCCCTGCAATAATCTCGGCCATGGTGATCACATCATCAAAACGCGCCAGGCTGGTCAAGCCGGCCTGGACATGTTTGGTGATGTTATTGAGACTGGCAAAAAACTTGTTCACATCATGGTTGTCTGATGTAATCTCGGGATCCTGGATGTTCAACGGCCGGATAAAAAAATCGAGATGCTCCAATCTGTCACAGAGATTTGCCGCACGACTTAACAAGGCGGTGGTACCGCGGCGTTCTGTGTATCGGGGCACTTTTACTTTGACAGAACTGTTTGTTTCACTGACAAAATCCTCCATTTTTGCATCGAGCCAGATATTTGCTTCAGATCCTGACCCAAAATAAGCTCGTGGAATTTCAGCATCGATAAACAGTCGATTTTCCGGTTTTCTTGCGCCCAAAACAATCCGGGAAGGTGCTTTGGCAACGGCTTCTTTGATGAGTCCGTCCGAAAAACTTACTCGCCACCATTTTGCGTTTGCGTCGCTTTCTTCCCGGACTTGGGCGCCGTGGTCCTTGAAAAGCTTGGCCGCCCGCTCGTTATAGCACCAGATTCCCGGGTCGGACAGTATGTGTAACGACGCCTGATCCAGCCATTTTAACTGGTCTTGATTCAACCGTTCATAAGGTTTGACCAAAACCCCTGGTCTGTATGATTCAATCACGATATCCTCCTATAGATTCTTTACTTTCGGAAAGCACGCATGTACCGGCGGCAATGTCGATCTTTTCCGGCCAACACCTCTCCTGTTTTTACCGCTGCCATCAGGGCCTGATCCAGGGGATCGATAATGGCGGCATCAAGACCCGCAGATATACACATGTGCAGGTAGGCAACATTAAGCCTGCCTCGGTCGGGTAAGCCGTAGGATACGTTTGAAAGCCCAGTCACGGTTCTGGCACCGGGAAATTTTTCTTTAATGGCGGTTAGCGTTTTTAGCGTAACCATTCCGGAATTTATATCCGTACTGATCGGCATAACCAGAGGATCGATATAAAGATTTTGAATGGAGACCCCATATTTTTCGCAGGCACCGAGGATGGTATCGCAACACCTGAGCCTCCCTTCTACCGTTTTCGGAATACCGCTTTCATCCATTGCCAGTGCAATGAAATAAGAATTATGTTCGGCAGCAAGGGGCACAATCGCATCCAGTTGATACTTTTCAGCTTTGGCGGAATTGATCATGGCAGGTTTGTTATCCAGAATTTTAAGTCCGGCTTCCAATACCTTTGGATCTGCACTGTCAATACAAAGGGGTGTTTTGATCTGTTCTTGAATACTTTCAGCCGCCCATTGGATAGATTTAATTTCATCTTCAAATGATCCCACACCGGTACCCACATTGACATCAATAAAGTTTGCGCCGGATTCCGCCTGTTTCTTTGCCAGATTGATGAGGTTTTCTGTCTCCCGATTCAATATGATGGATTTTACGGAAGAAAGGGTTGCGTTAATTTTTTCCCCGATGATGATCATATATGAATTCCTCCATCATCCCAAATTCTATTTGCCCCGCCTGCCAAGTCCTCCCGGCATTCGCCTAAGGCGCAGTCCATGGCAGACGGGCCCGGCTGCCATTGCGAGGCACGAGCGGGTGTAGGTAAAAATTTGAATAACTTCCTGAATTTCCGAAGATGGTTAATTACATGATACCGGGTTTTAATCCGGGAATTTCTTTTCGGATGATATCTCGCATATCAGAGGAAAGCACCGGAGTTTCAGGTCGTTCTAAAATTTCCCTTGCTTTCTCCGAAGCACGAATCCGTAGAGATTTTGACCCTTCTGTCTCCCAGATTTCCCTGTTATTCCTGTCGCTGATTTGGGGCTGGTACTGCTCGGTTCTCATGAATTTGCGAGTATGGCGGTTTGAAACAAAATGCCCCCCCGGCCCGGCTTTTTTTAAAACATCGAATGCCAGGGTTTCTTCATCAACCGTGATTCCTTGAACAGCACGCATGACCATGCCGATAATTTCGTTATCTATGACAAGTTTATCATATGACGCCGTCATGCAAAATTCCAGGAACCCGGCAGCATCATGAATAAAGTTACCGCCGGCCAGCGCCACCATCAAACCG
>JAFDHQ010000009.1 GCA_019308685.1 Deltaproteobacteria bacterium | reverse complement strand
AACGCAGAAGTTGGACTTTTTACGAGACCGTCATGGATTGAAAAAAATGAATCCACTAAGGCAAGCCGTAGCTTTAATTGGCCCGTATGGAAGAAAGCTTTTTTATAATTCGGAATTATTACATTAAACTTTTCTACATTACTATAAACAAAAACAGAAGGGAGGACACATGATTGTAGCTGAGAGAAAGCCCTTTGAAGAAATCAAGACCATGTTAAAGGACTACAAAAAGGTACTTACTGTAGGCTGTGGTACGTGTGTCGCTGTCTGCCTTGCCGGCGGCGAAAAAGAGGTGGGAATCCTCAATGCCGAGCTGAGCATGGCACGAAAAATTGATGGTAATCCTATTGAGCTCGGGGCTACCACTTTGGAGCGACAATGTGACATGGAATTTTTGGATGAAATTGAAAACGTGGTTGATGAGTATGAAGCGTTGCTATCTATGGCCTGTGGCGCGGGTATCCAGTTTTTGGCGGAAAGATATCCCAACAAACCGGTACTGCCTGCCGTAAATACGACCTTTATCGGGGCAAACAGGGATGTGGGATGGTACGAGGAAAAATGCCGGTCCTGCGGAAACTGTGTACTGGGCTGGACAGGCGGCATCTGCCCGGTAACCATGTGTGCCAAGGGCCTGTATAACGGGCCCTGCGGTGGAACCGACAACGGCAAATGCGAAATTCACCAGGATCAGCCCTGCGCTTGGTTCATGATATACGAGCGTTTGGCCGCACAGGGCCGTTTGGATTTAATCATGGAGTTTCAGCCCATAACCTCGTGGCAAAACCAGAAACCTCGGACGTTGGTACAGCCGGGTTACGAGCAAAAGAAGGAAGCCGGGTAATATTTGAGCCGTTGAAAGGTTAAATGGTGGGACGATCGTATATCGTTAATATTTACGATTGAACCCATAACTGAAGAATGAATTCTGAAACAATAGAGGGAAAGCCAATGAAATCAGGAAGTAACTTGGAAAAAGTTTTAGAGGCCGGCCATTTTGCATTTACAGGTGAGTTGGGGCCTCCCCGGGGCACCACCGCCAAAGAAGTTACGGAAAAGGCCCAACACCTAAAGGGAATGGTTGATGCGGTCAATATTACAGACAACCAAACCGCTGTGGTCCGTATGTCGAGCTGGGCGGCATGTTTGCTGTTAATTCAGGAAGGGCTGGAGCCGAATTTTCAGATGGTGTGCAGGGATCGAAACCGTCTGGCCATGCAAGCCGACATTTTGGGAGCCTATACCCATGGCATAAGAAACATGCTGTGTCTTACCGGCGACCATTGTATGTTCGGCGACCACCCCGATGCCATGGGAGTTTTTGATATCGATTCTATGCAACTGATCAACATGGTTAAGAATATGCGGGATGAAGGCAAGTTTCAGTCCGGAGCGGACATAGAGGACCCGCCTAAAATCTTTATCGGTGCGGCCGCCAACCCGTTTGCCGAACCCTATGAATGGCGCGTACACCGTCTGGCTAAAAAAATTAACGCCGGAGTCGACTTTATCCAGACCCAGTGTATCTATAACATGGACCGGTTTCGAAAATGGGTAAAACAAGCCAATGACATGGGTTTGACGGAAAAGGCTTATATTTTAGCCGGCGTGACGCCGATGAAGAATGTGGGTATGGCCAGGTATATGCAAAAGAAAGTGCCTGGCATAGAAGTTCCGGAAAAGCTTATCGATCGTCTCAAGGGGGTTGAAAAGAAAAAAGTGGCGGATGAGGGCATCAAAATCGCCTGCGAACAGGTGGAGGAATTCAAGGAAATGAAAGGGGTTCATGGGGTGCATATGATGGCCATTGAATGGGAACACAAAGTACCGGAGATCGCAGAACGGGCAAAAGTGTTGCCAAGACCTAAGGTCTAGACCGTTGAAATTTTCGATTGGAAGAAATAGACAAAAATCACTAATCAAAGGAGTTTCCAATTGAGTACAAAAAACAAAAAAGTCATGGTCGTAGGAGGAGGTATTGCCGGTCTCACAGCCGCCTGGGAGCTTTCACGATTTAATATCAATGTAGAACTTATTGAAAAAACACCATTTTTAGGCGGATATGCAATCCGGTACTGCTGCAAGGCCACAGATGAATGCCGGCAATGTGGGGCCTGCACGGTGGAAGCCATGCTTAAAAACGTGGTTGATGAACCTAAAATCAAGGTTCACCTTGCAACAGAGGTGGAAAAAATTAATAATAACGGAAGGATTTCGGTTAATTTAAAAAAGAGCTCTTATCAACCGGATTTGGCCACGGAAGGGATCGTCAGAGGATATTCGAAAAATAATACTCCCCTTCACGTGATTGTTGATAAGAAAAAATGTGAGGAGAATCCGGATGCAATCCCCGAAGGTGCAGTTGAACTTGATGCCATGGGTTTTTCGGGTAAGCTCGATGTTGATGCTGTTATTCTCGCAAGCGGCTTTCAGCCCTTTGATGCTGAACAAAAGGGAACCTATGGCTATAAAAAATTCCCAAATGTTGTCACCGGTATGGACTTGGAACGCATTATCAGAGAAAATGTCACTGTTGTAAGACCGTCTGACGGCAAGACTGCTCAAAAGATCGCATTTATTCAATGTGTGGGAAGCAGGGATGAACGTCTCGGAAATCTGTGGTGCTCACAGGTTTGTTGCCCCTATGCATTGAGGATGGCTGAAATAATCAAACATAAAAATGCGGATGCGGAAATAAGCGTGTTTTATATGGATATCCAGAATGTCGGCAAAGACTATGCCGGATTTTATGAAAAATGCAAGATGGATTTTCGTTTTGTCAGAAATATCCCGGTGGATGTCTTTCCCATGGAAAATGACTCGCTTTCGATGCGCTACATGAACGAAGAGGATGGCCTTTGCATTAACGAGGAGTTTGATCTGGTTGTCCTGTCTGTTGGAATAATGCCCGGTCCCGACAATAGCAACCTGTCAGACATTTTTGATGTCGGCCTGAATGAAGATGGGTTTTTTGCCGGCGTTGACAAGTTAAACAGTTCTTCAACCTTAAAGGACGGCGTTTTTCTTGCCGGAACCGTTGCGGGCCCCAAGAACATAGCGGCCTCTATGGCCCATGCAGGCCAGGCAGCCAGTGAGGTTATTAAACATTTGGGGGTGAGCTAATGACAGATATGAAACATACAGATATGGAAGAAATAAATATCGCCACCGATGTGCTGGTTTTAGGTGGAGGATTAACGGGTATAAAGGCTGCTTCTGAAATTGCCGGTTCAGGGTATAAAGTAATCCTGGTTGAAAAAGACGCTGAATTGGGAAGTCAGAAAGGACCGGAATCTTTAATCGGTTTAGAAGAAGAGTATAAGGGACTGCAAGATCTCGAGGATAAGATAAAGACGGATAGTAATGTTCAAATTTTAACTCACGCCAGTCTTGTCAGTGCGGCAGGAGTTACGGGAGACTTCACCGCCAGACTGTCAAAAGGGGAAGAAGTCATTGAACATAATGTCGGGGCCATTGTGGTTGCCACCGACTTTGCCGCCGCGGCTTTAAACGAAAAATATGGACTTTCCCCGGCAGATAATGTGCTGACGCAAAGCCGAATGGACGAATTACTGGCCTCTGAAGCAGATAAACAAAAACTTGCAAACAAGACCATAGCTTTCCTTGTCGGCCTTGGCCAGGAGGGAAATCCCCTGGTTTTGGAACGGGTTCTAAGAAGCGTTCTTGCCCTTCAGGAAATAGACGGGTGTGATGTTTACATTTATACCGGTGATTTAAAGGTGGCTTCCAATGGACTTGAACGCATGTATAAGGAAAGCCGGGAAAAAGGAGCCGTTTATTTTAAGCTCACCGAAAAACCTGAAATCGCCGATAATGGCAAGACCATTTCTTTTTTTGATCCGGTTGCCAGACGCGACATCGAAATTTCACCGGATCTCATTGTGGTTGAAGAGGAAATGCGTGCTGATGATTTGAATGAAGAACTTGCCGAAATTCTTAGAATCAATGTCGGTCCCTTGGGATTTCTTCAAAAAGACAATGTCCATTTTTTTCCGGTTCGATCCAATAGAGAGGGAATCTTTGTGGCCGGTTCAACTCGGGAAATTTCAGGATTGCCGTCAGCGTGGACCGATGTTGAAAATATAGCCGTTGAGGTCAGGGATCTTCTTGGCGATGGTAAGAAAAGCGTTGCAAAGAACAAAGCGGTTGTTGATGAAGATAAGTGCGTCATATGCCTGACATGCTATCGGTGCTGTCCTCACGGAGCTATTTACTGGGGCGATAAGAAGGCCATTATATCCCCTCTGGCCTGCCAGGGATGCGGTATATGTGCCAGCGAATGTCCCATGGATGCCATCCAGATCGGCGGATTTAGGGATGAGGATATGACTGAAGAAGTCAAAAGCGGTGTTGCATCCGGTAACGGAACGCCCCGTATCCTTGCATTTTGTTGTCAGAACTCGGCCTTTGAGGCCGGAGAGATGGCCGATATATTTAAAATGCAACTCCCCGAAGGCCTTCGAATGATAAAGGTTCCCTGTGCAGGAAAGATAGATCTCGATTATATATTAAATGCCTTTGTTGCAGGGGCGGATGGTGTTATGGTCATGGCCTGTCATCCGGGAAATTGTAAGTCCGATAAAGGAAACACATTTGCGCAGTGGCGGGTTAATGACGCATACCGGATGCTGGAAGAGGCAGGGCTTGAAAAGGACAGGCTTTGCTTTGTGGGCACGGCTTCAAATATGGGAAGCGGCTTTTCTTCTATTGTTGTCAATATGGAAAAAAGAATAAATGAATTAGGTTTAAGTCCTTTAAAATAAATAGGATATGGAGGATTATCCGATATGGCTGAAGAAGCAATCAAACTTGGAGGTAAAAGGAAAAGTATTTTTCTGGACAAGGTAAAGGAGCTTCTCCCGGATGGGGGGAATCTTAACCTTTGTCTGACATGCGGTGCATGTTCTTCAGGGTGTCCTGCGACGGGTCTGGAAGATATGGATCCCAGAAAATTTTTACGCATGGCCGCCCTGGGCATGGACGAAGAGGTTACGAAAAGCCCCTGGGTCTGGATGTGCACCGGTTGTCAGCGGTGCATTTATGTCTGCCCCATGAAAATAGATATTCCCCAGTTGGTTTATGAAGCCCGGGCAACCTGGCCCAGGGAAGAACGGCCTAAGGGGATTCTCGGATCATGCGATATGGCCTTGAGAAATGACAGTTGCAGCGCCATGGGCACGTCTCCGGATGACTTTCAGTTCGTTGTCGAAGACGTTCTTGAAGAGTATCGGGAAGCACAGCCCGAATTCAAGGATATGCAAGCGCCGATTGATAAACAGGGGGCCGAGTTTTTCTTGAACCAAAATTCCAGAGAACCGGTGACCGAGCCGGACGAAATGCCGCCCCTCTGGAAGATTCTCCACCTGGTAGGGGCTGACTGGACCTATGGGAGTAAAGGCTGGGCCGGGGAAAACTATTGTATGTTTCTGGCGGACAACGATTCCTGGGAAAAAGTTACCCGGACCTCCGCCAAACAGGCGGATGACCTTGGGTGTAAAATTTTTCTCAATACCGAATGAGGGCACGTAACCTTCTCAGTCCTGGCAGGACTGAAAAAATTCAATATCAAACATAATTTTGTAGTTAAGAATATTTATGAATATTATGCAAAATGGATCCGTGAAGGAAAACTGAAAGTGAGTTCCGACTGGAACAAAGATTTGAAAATCAAGTTTACGGTTCAGGATCCGTGCCAGATTGTGCGCAAAAGCTATGGCGATCCCATCGCAAAAGATCTTCGGTTTGTGGTCAAATCCGTGGTGGGTGAAGAAAATTTCATTGATATGACTCCGAACATGTCAAATAACTATTGCTGCGGCGGCGGCGGCGGTTTTCTCCAATCAGGATATCCAGATGAACGTCGTGCGTACGGCAAGCTCAAAGCGGACCAGATTTTGGCTACCAAAGCGGATTACTGTATTGCGCCGTGCCACAACTGCCATGCCCAGATTCATGATTTATCAGATCAGCACGATCATGCATGGGGTACGGTACACCTGTGGACGTTGATATGTCTTTCCTTGGGGATTCTCGGGCCGAACGAAAGAGAATACCTGGGAGATGAGCTCAAGGAAGTTAATGTTTTTCATCCGGAGAGCTCGTTGTATTAACAAGGTGTAAAATGAAAAAACAAAAAACCCGGTCTGTTATCCAGGCCGGGTTTTTTTTATGGCGTGAGTTTGGACATGCAAGTATGCACCTCATACGGATTTATATGATTACGACCCCATTTCATGTTCAAACTTTTCGACATTTTTTTCATAATTTTGGGACACAGAGTAACGCAGATGGTCAAGATTTATTTTTAGCCAACTTTCAATATCAAAAAGAGTTTCTTCTGCCTGTTTTATGCGATATATGAAAAGAGTTTCCCGGTCCGTCATATTCTTACTCCTTCTTCAAGAATATTTTTTACTATAGGAGCTGACCGCAAAGGTGAATTTTCAATTTCATCTATAGTGAAAATAATGGCTGAAATAACTACTAAATTGTCAAAACCGACCTCCCAGACAATATCTAATATTTTTTCTTTAAGTTCCTTATTAAGTGAAGCAACCACTATAGAAACATCCAAATCAGAATATTCGTCGGCCTTGCCTTTAGCTCTTGAACCAAAAACAGTTAAGTTGTCAACTAAAGCCGCTTCAGACAGCTTTTCCTTAAGTTTTTTTGCAATAAGATAGTCCTTACGATTCATCAGATTTTCTTTCCCCGCGTTTATTTTATATAGCTTAAAAAGATTAATGAGTATCTATATTCATTTTGACGATAATAATGCAACCTAAAATCTGCATTGACTTTTTACGAAATTTAATCTGGATTTCATCCTTTTATTTTGTGTAAGTTCTCAATAAGTTCTGATATATTATATGGTGATATTGAGCCGGCTCCATAATTTCTTGAGATGTTACACGAAAATAGTTCTCGATACTAATATTAATGAGAAAGCAAGACATTAAAGATATAGAATTAGGGCCCCGCCAGCTTACATTTGGTTTTGAAAATAATCATTCAAAACAGCAAGATCGATTGTTGTATTATATTAAACGGCAGATCGAAACACATGGACAGGTTGTTTTAGATGAATTTATTCAATATGTGAAAGAACGGCATGAATGGCCTGAATTTTTGATTTTGCAAAATATTTTTTGGCTGGCGCAAGGATTGAAAATTCATTTTAAAATAAATAAACAAAGTCTCGATCCATATAACGTCAAAAAGATTTTACTTGAAAATCCGGATCAACACGTTGAAATAGCAGCAAACAAATCCGTGGATGACTTCGTTTTTCAGTTTGCCAAGCGTTTTTATCAAAAATTGTCCGGAAAGAATATTATTGACAATTATGATGATCAGTACGAATTTTCCCGGCTTTTAGCAGAAGAAATAAAGCATTGGGAAAGTTGTATTAACACGTTTAAATCTTATGCAAAAAGGCCATATTTTCCCGGCAAAGAACAAATAGATCGTGGACTGTCTTTGATTCACACGATATCTGCCAAACTCGACTCGTTTTCCTTGATAAATGCTTTTTATATTAATCGTGATCCAATTCTTAAATTGGTAGATGACGTAAAGACGTTATCAGAATTTTATACCCGGCATCTGGATTTTTGGGTAACTTTGACCGAATCCATTGAGCAATTTACAAAAAATCTTCCTGAATTAAAAAACAGACCGGATGTAATAACGGACTTTGACAGACTAAAGCAAATTTTATCAACATCTCAACCTTATGACATGGTGGAAGAAGCATGGGAATTATACAAAAAAATTAAAATCCATAATGATATTATTGTTAAAAATAAGACAGAGCAATATCGTATTGAAGTGTTAACAATGCTTGACCATATGATTGAAAAAATGAAAAGTCATCTTAAAAAGCATAAAGCAGGACCGGATTTGCGAAACAAATATCTTTATTCTCTAAGGATGATATCCAAAACGATTCAAAAGGCCAAGGATATTGAAAAGATAAATCGATTAAAAAACCATGCTCAAGACAGATTTGATATTTATTGGGAAGAAGTCGAAAATAATACGTAAGTATCTATTTTACTTGTTAAATGAATGGGATGGCTGTTTTCAATCCACGCTCCCGCACGGGGAGCGACTGTTTCGTTATAACTTATTGTATAATTAACTTTTATTTGATTGTTTTTGCGAGACTATAATCTTTATAGGTTTTACTTGTCCGATTTTCAAAGAGCACATTATTAATAGTCTCATTTTACAGAGCATCCTCTTATTGCGAACCCTCCGGGCAAAACATGTTTACTTGAGGTTCGCAAGCGATTTTAAATAATCAAGGGGCCTTGCTGATCGAACGTTTGCTTTGCACCTTCATGTTCTATGCGTCGCTTCCAATTTGAACCCAGAAAATAAAATCTCAAACTATCCTTTTCAGGCTTTATTTCATCAATCAATCTTTGACGCATAATTGTCCATTGGGCAGGGTCAACAATACACTCGAAAACCGAATACTGAACCCGTTGCCCATAATTTTGACAAACTTTTGCCACCCTCCTCAATCGGCGCTGACCTTTCTTGTCAACTGTAGAAACATCATAACTGACCAACACAAGCATAATCTTATCCTATCTCCAAATAAAAGGCGGATATCCGTCTATATCGCCACGCAAATATCGGGCCAGCAATAAGGCCTGGATATGAAATAACATACCGATTGAAACTTTCTCTTCAAGAAAAGGATGGAATATTTCATCTTGTTTGCGTTTTTGATAAGTAACCAAAAGAATTTTTCTCATTTCATCATCCATTAAGACAGCGCCGGATTCTTTTTTTTGGAAGCCTTTATTTTTTGCCTGGCCAAGATTTATTAATGATAACGTTAAACGATCCGCCAAAAACGGTCGGAATTCTTCCATTAGATCAAGAGCAAGACCCGGTCGGCCTGGACGATCCCTATGCAAAAACCCCACAGCTGAGTCAAGACCCACGCATTCAAGTGCTGAACGAATATCGTGCATTAAAACCGTGTACAGAAACGACAACAGACAATTAACATTGTCCAATGGGGGCCGGCGATTTCGGCCGTGAAAATAAAAATCTTTTTTCTGAGAAGTAATAAGATGGTCAAATACGGAAAAATAAGTATGTGCTGCTTTTCCTTCTATTCCCCGAACAACATTCAACGGCAAATCCGATTGTAACTCTATTAATAAGCTGTTGAGTTGCTGTGATGCCCGCTGAACTTCCCTTTTATTTATTTTATCGGGATGATCTCTCAGGGCACGTTGCAGAACAGTTCGGCAATTCGCAAGTTTGCCTATTACTAAAGCTTTTGCAACATTTGCAGAAACATCCATATCATCAGCGCGTCGATATTGCTCGCGCCGCAATAGCACATTTCCTGATACAGGCCCCTGCACTCTTGCAAGAAAGCGTCCATACTCTGACAAAAAGCTGATAGCCACATCACGCTCGGCGCAAAATCCCATTAGGAATGGGCTGCACATTATGTTCCCAAAACAGATGATTCCTCCTAATGTGTGTATCGGCAAACGCAGGCGAACTTCTCGTTCCACTTTAACAACAACGGTTTCGCCTTCTTTGGCCAAATAGGCTCCTTGCGTGGTCACGAAAAGAGTATTGAGATGTTTTTTCATAATTTTTGTATAGCGTTTTTAAGATAACGGTTTACAGAACGGCTTTTTTCTATGGTTTTTGGCAGGCACAAACCCACAAAAGAACAGCTATCGCATTTTTTTGAATACACCGGTTTCGGGGTTTCCCCCGCTTTAATAAGTTCATGTGCTCGTTTTGCCGCTTTTTCTGTTTCCAGCCTCAGCGCCCTGTCAAATGCTACGTCCTGCCTTCGGCGGGTTTTCCCGTAAAAAAACGCCCCCTCTGAAATCTCAGTATTCAGCATTTCTTCCAGGCACAGAGCCTGAGCACAAAGCTGAACTTTGTCGCAATTATCCTTTTTGGGTCTGCCACGTTTATACTCAACCGGAAACGGTTTCCACTTCCCCTTGGATTTACTCCCAGATGATGATTCTTCATTTAACAGGTGAAATTCGACAACATCGGCCTTGCCGGTTAAGCCCAGGCGTAAAGACCGCAACGGCATGCCATACTCAATGCGGATATTGCCTCTGGATTCCCTGTTCCCCATATCAACCCGTTCGTGCATGATTCTGCCTTCGGCCGTAAACAGGTTTTCGACCCAAACCTGCTCAACATGAATCAAAGCACATTGACGCTCGCAAAAAAGGAGGTGCTGCAAGGCTGACAGTGGTATAAGTTCGTCTTCGGTGTAGTTCATTTCTTTCTTCTCCGATTACGCATTTGTAATCGGGTATGATAAAGTTTTTCTGTGAAGCCACCCTCTTTCAGAAACGCCTTTTCTAAAACCCTTAGTTGTTGATCAAGCAAATAGTTAGTCTGGTGAATCAGACAGACCATGGTATTAGCAGCAATCTCAGGAGGAGAGTCTTTGATATAGGGCTTATAGGTCAAATAGGACCTATTCTTTCGATAGCAAAGTGCTCGAACTTGTCGCGCTTTCGGGTGATCCTTGCCCCAAAGGGCCAACCCCTTCTGGCGCAGATAATCCTGAAAATCAAGCAGAAGCTCTTCAAGACTCGCCCGTGCCACCCCAATGAGCTTAAGTTCGAATTTTTTGGAGGTGCCTGAGGCCATACTGCCTTCGGCAATGTTTTGTTTTCCACTCCGCGCTGCCTGCACCATCTGATCATGGGTGCGGGAGCGCCGGTTAATGAAACGGTTGCAAAACATTACCGTCGCATCGTAAACAATCTCAGCCATCTGATAGGATTGCAATTCACGAAACCCGCCGTGAGGTGGGATGAGTTGTGGGAAATCTTCTTTGTCAGTCATTTTGAGTTGTTTCGTCTTGTTTGTTCTTAATATTTTTCAAAATTTATTCGTACATTATTCCGCTTTTCATAGTATAGAGGTTTTCGACCCATAAATGCTCAGGCATGGATCAGGGCGCACTGCCGTTCGCAGAAGAGCATTCAGCCCAGCAAAATTCTGCTCGAAGAATTTCAAAAACCGATGGTCATTAGCCAATACCAGATGGCCAAGGATATCAGCGTTCCGGCCATGCGCATCAACAAAATTTGTAACGGCCGAAGCGGAATCAGCGCCGACACCGCTTTGCGATTGGCCTGCTATTTCTGAACTGCTGTCGAATTCTGGACTATCATCCAAACCCATTACGATACCGAACGTGTCAAAATGGATCTGGGCGAACGGCTTGAAAAATAGGTTAAGGCGCTGGAGCGGTTGACTTAGAGCAGCTCCAAGAGTTCAACACCTTGGGGTACAGCGCTTTTATCCACGATCACATCATAGTCTGAAAATGCTCTACATGGTTTAGATTTGTCCTTTTTATCGACTCTTACCAGATCGAAAAGCTTGTGCGCCGGTGCATTTCCCAATTCACTGTCGTGCTTAAAAACAGTCAATTTTTGGGCAGCCATTTCACCTCGGGCTGCGGAACGGTCATGATCGAACATGTTCTTCAGCGCATCCCAAAACAACTCCAGATCTTCCTCTGAAAATCCGGTTTGTTTTGCAAGCGGTGCCGAGATAAAGCCGTGTGCACGGTAAAGGCCATAGGGAACAATCGACTTTCTGGCGCCTAATCCTTTATCGGTTGGCTCATCAACCCTTACCGCTGCAGTACGGAACATAGCAATATCCAACCCTAAAATCGGTTCTATACTTCTTGAAAAACTAAGTTGTACAGGACCTCTTACCTGACCACATGTTTTGTCTCCTGTTGACATTACGGAGCCAAAAGTTCGGACATCAAAAAAATTTTTACACATCCATTTCTTGGCTACCTCTTCCTTGCTATCAACAAACAACTCTTTCAATTTTGCCAATGCAGCATCAGAAAGATCTTTGAGTTTACCAGTAGCTTTTTTATTGCTATTTAAATCGACACTAAGCTTCAGATAAATCCCTTCATTTTCAAAACCCATTCCTTCAGGATAATTTTGGTAATTTCCAAGCTCATTTCGTAAGTCTTTTGGAACATGGACAAATAACCGTTCATTGTCTAAAGCTAAATGTGCCCGTTTGTGGTGTTCAGATAGAAATTCTCTCTCTCGCACGTGAATTTCATAAGGTGCCGCATTTTCCTTAATTAAATCAACGTAATTCCTAATTTTGCGCTTCAAACAGACATCGGTCACTATGCCATGCCCGGTTTCAGGATCGATGCGGGGAAGATTCCCTGCATCAGGATCACCGTTTGGATTTCCATTTTTTACATCAAACAGCAATACGAACTCGTAACGGTTTTTCATAGTTTCGCTCATTATTCCCCTCTTTTATTATTTTCTGCTTCTTTCTTCTTATAGAGTGCATTTTTCTGCTGATAGTAGGCGATAGCAAATAAGCCTTGATCTTCAATTCCCATATGTTTAGGGAACAATCCTACGTGCTCCATAATCTCTGCGATGCGTCGATCAGAGACATGGCCATATTCCGACTTTTCGATGTGGTGTTGGGCAAGCCGCAGCAGACGCGGGAAAACCGTTGCGGGTGTCGCGGACGCCGAACCGAAAAAACGGTCTTTTATAGTAGCGTTAATTTTGCCAAGTGCGTCCAGTTGTGCTTTTTCAAGCACTGCAAACAGCCGTCCTAACAAATAAGCGACATCCTTTCTGTCGGGATCTAGTGACATCGGTACCTCCTTCTTATGGTTTCGTTTCAGCACAGCCTTTAAAATCGAAGCTCTCAAATAGTTTACGTTGGAAATCGATTTGCCAGTATTTGGGTTTTTCTTTGCCTGATCCGCCCGGATTCTCCCCAGTACTCCCTGGTATAGGTTTTGAGGATAATTCGCTCCGGCCAGAATGGCTCGGGTTAAGGCGCCGCCAAGAAGCGGAGAAATGTCTTTGGTTTCACGCGCAGTTTCTTTGAGCAGCTGCCAGATTCCTGGAAATTCTATGTCCCGCTCCGGATTGCGCTCTATTTCGAGATCCCTGAAATGTTTCTGAAGTCTGCCCATCATCTCTCCCACTGAGCAGACATGCCAGAATCGCAATGATAGCCTGGCCTTATTTAGTGACAAACCAAGGATATAAAATTTGACATCTCCTTCATGCTCGATTTCCGCTGGCATTTTCCCTGCCCGCACAGCTTCAAGGAATTTTTGAACCGGAATGGCATCCTGGCTATCCGGGGAAGGGTTTAATATCTGCCCCATAAATGTTTCAACAACTGATTCGCGTTCGGTCCAGAAGACGGTGGTTGCATCTCCGATGCGAAGGCGCTGTTTTCTGGTGCGCAGCAGATGCTTTAAAGCCGCCGCGCTTTTGAATTCCGATTCAACGCTGATCGGGGCATTCTCCCCCCTTTTTTTACCATATGACTCATATGCCTTTTCATTAAAGGACACGAGTGAAGCACCGGAACCGAATTTAAATTGAGCATATTGTGACTGGAGGGGATGTTTCCGGCCATCTACAAAGCAAAAACCTTCTGGGTAAATCTTTTTGTCAATATATTCCGACCATAGTTTTTTTATGGCCGGACGCTCATGAATAAATCCCGTTTCCCCTTGGAGTCTGAACGCAACCCATTTTCCGTTGTTTCCACAAATTTCTTTCCATGCTTCAAGATTGGCCGCGTTCCGGGAATTCCATTTTTTCAGAAAATTTTTAACGGCTATTACTCCTTCATCACTCGAATCTGTACACACCTTATGAATAAGCTTTTCGAAATGCTCTTGATGAACCTTCTTTTCCGAAGATCTGGACAGCCCAAATATATAATCCGCTTTATCAACCATGAAATTGGGAACTTTTGCAGCACCACTTGATCGAACATTCACCTTGTTCGAATAAGGCACCTCAGATGGGAAGTATTCATAGGTATTGGCTTTTATTTTTGTTCTGAGATCTTCCGGTTGGCCGATCAGATTTCCTTTTTTATCAATGGTAATGACGAATCCGATGTCCTCAACACTGAATCCAAACGGTGGTATCTCATCAACTTTATCAAGCCGCTCATAAAGGGAAATCAGTGACTGGAAAATCACGCGACCACCTCCTTTCGGCAGTCCACAATGCCGCTATACATGACGGCCCGAAAAAAGAACGGCGTCATTTCGTTCGCGAAGTCGATATCATGGAGCATGAATCCAAGGCTCTGCTCGCCAGTCAATTCGGATTCGGGAATTATATCGCACCATTGAAAATTGACCGGGAATTCACGGCACCCAAAATAGGGTCGATGAAAGCATTGCCCTTTTCTGGCCCTGCGTTCAAATATTGCCAAATGTTTCCCCGGGTCTGCGTCATCGACACCGGTCAATTCAAAGTGTGCTTCTATGACGTATTCGACATCTTTCAAAACCAGGGAGCCACGTTGCTGGCGGTCGTCTTCGATATATTGGCAAACAGGCTGATTGCCTTCTCTCATAATTTTCGCTGAAACTGCAACTTTGTTTGAAAGTTCATTGCGCCGAATGTTTTCAAATTGAATCGGTTTGAGCACATGAATTCGATCGACAACCCATCGGATAGCGGGCTTCCAGTAGATTGCCTCCAGAATTCCACGCGCGGCAGAGGGTGTCATCACATCATATGAAACCCTTTCCACTTTCATTTCGGGTCGGGTGAAAAGTGCATAATCACCCCAAGCCCTCAGCTTCACTCCATAACTCATTTTGTGTCCTCCTTTATCCAAAAAAAGCACAGCCTTCCGGTGGCTTACATTTAAGGCCGGTTTGCTCCGAATACAGTTCCAAAGAGCGCAAAACCCATACACCCGGATATGGGTTTTCCAGCCAAGAACGGATTTCATCAAACTGATACGGGTAAATCTGAACCGAATATTGTTGCAGCTTCCGAAGTATCGAACCGGGAAACTTAACAAATTCCAGTTGCCGGATAAGATCAACAGATTCCCTTTCAATCGCGATAACGACCGGCAGCGTTGTCGTTTTGATCATTTGAAAGGCGTCAATATCCTTGAATTGAATATCGCCTTTTTGCGCCTCGCGGCATAGGTCGAGCGTTCCGTCTACATCCATTCGATGTTGATTTTTCCAAAAATAATCCAAGAAATATTCATATACGCAATCCGGCGAAGTAAGATCACCATTAAAACGTTCAAATAGTTTTTGGGCTGACTGAGCCGCTTTGCGGAAAAAAGAATTCTCCAATTCTTCGGGAAAAGTGAAGACAGATACGGGGCGGGAATTTTCACTTCGCCCATTACGATTGCATCGTCCGGCCGCTTGCGCAATACTGTCAATTCCACTGATAGCGCGGAACACGCACGAGAAATCCACATCCACCCCGGCCTCAATCAGCTGCGTACTAACAACCCTGCAAGGCAGCCCGTTTTCCAAACGGTTGCGGATATCCGCCAGTTTGCGGGAACGGTGGGCCGGATACATCAATGCACTCAGATGAATATTTTCTTCCGACACTGGCAACGCATTAAACACGTCCAGCGCATGCTGACGTGTATTCACGATGCATAAGATCTGGTCTTGTTCCGTTAGTTTTCCTGCAAGCTCGTTCTCTGAAAGCGTCCCTATAAAAGTTTCTCTTGTACGCTTCAGTGCATTGAATAATGCTGAAATATCGTCAATGATTTCCCGGACACCTTTCAGGCCGGACTGAAAGGCCTCCGAAAAGTGAGTGGCCGGTTGAGTCGCCGTACATAAAAGCACCGTTACTTTGTAATTCAATGACAACTCGCGAATTACCTCCAGGCACGGCATCAGTTTTTCAACCGGTATGGCCTGAACCTCATCAAAAATGACCACGCTATTCGCGACATTATGAAGCTTCCGGCACTTGGAAGGCTTGCGAGCAAAAAAGGAATCAAAAAACTGAACATTCGTAGTAACCACAATCGGAGCGTCCCAATTTTCAACCGCCAGGCGGGCCGTCCAGTCGGCATCATCAGGAATAAAATTGCAGTGATGTTCCAATACCGCACCATCACCGAGCATATCGCGAAAAACAGCCGCGTTTTGTTCAACAATGCTCGTAAACGGAATCACGTAAATGACGCGACGCTTGTGATGCTTTTGGGCATGCTCCAAAGCAAACGCTAAAGATGCCAGTGTTTTTCCCCCTCCGGTCGGAACCGTCAAAGAAAATAGGCTCCCTTTCTCTTTTGCCGCCTTCAAGCAATCCGCTAAAGCGGCCTCGCGTTGATGTTTGACTTTCGTATCCTCAGCTTTGTTACGAAGTTGGTCAAAATTGCTCCAAAATGTTTTTCGCAACTCTGATAAGGCTGGATATTTTGACCGCCATCCTGCTTTTTTCTTATCCAGAGCTGCTTCCGTATCCAAAAAATCAGCATCAACCAAACATGAAAAAAGCATGCGGATAAAAAACTGTAACTTAAAACCAAAAAGCGTTCCGTCTGGAGTTTTAAATGGTAATTGCTTTGGGAATTCAGAAATATCCATTGGGATTTCAATTTTAGGAAATTTTTTTCCTAGTCGCATTTTTAGCGCGTGTTCCGGATAGTCATTCCAATTCTGCAAACCGCCATGATGTCCTGCAATGCAATAAGCCAGAAGCTTGCCGGCTTCTTTGGAACGCTCATACAACCACTGCGCCCCCAGCGCAGCATGCTCAACACGACCTGCGTAGTATTGCATGAAATCATCTATTATTTCATTTGAATGGCGTAAATACGCTTGCCACGGAAGGGTTCCCTTGCCGACATCATGATTAAGACCCAACAGCTGCGACCAAATATCTCCATTGAAGGGGCGGGCGAATTCAGCGGCCAATTTCGCAACGTTTTCTAAATGTTCTTGAAGCGGCTGCCATTCTTCTTTAGGTTTCCCAGGCAGACTATGTGCATAGTATTTTTCGCACATGATAACCTCTCAGATGTTCTTCCAAAGGCTGCTAATTCTCCGGCAAGCAGCCGCCTTTGCTATGGGCATAATATTGTTTAATCGACATAAGAGATAACCTTTAAACAATCTTTATCCTTCACGGGCAGGTGCACCACATACAGGGCATACATAGGTGTTTTCTTCACCCTTTTCAAACCTCATTCCTGAATCAAAGACAGCTTCACCGGATTTATATGTACCTGGATTGAGCGATTGACAAGGTTGCCGCAGATACAAGGGAGATATCGTTTCGCTATAGTCAACTATGCGGGACGGTATCTGACACAGTAGATGCGGTAATCCGCCTAAGGCGGATAAAGATCGTCAATCCCGTAGGGTTTCAAATTTTAAAAATATAAATCAATATAATTCACTAAGATTAAAAGATATATTATCTCCTTTTAAGATTTGAAACGCTCAGTTTAGTATGTAATCAATCGGCCTTTAATATCCACATATTCCAGAAGCCCGCAGGTATCAAAGCTCAGCAGTTCACGGTCATTCAGAAAAAGACCGTGTTCCCGGGAAAGACGATGAACATACCCGATCTGCCGGAGCAGTGAGTACTTTAATATGCTGGCCGGCTTTTTATCTTTTTTTGGTATGCTATTCGTTTTGCTCATTGTTTATGGTTGTAAGCTCATTCGAAACATTATGCAAAGGATTTATTCTTGTCTCAAAAAGGGGGCCGCTCTTGACTCTTTTAGAACTGATTCCCCTTAGGTTTAATATAAAAACCCGAACAACCACAGTGGGATTTTATTGCCGATGCCTGTTTCTATATCGTCAACCGCAAGAAAGGAGTTGCTGATGTCTTTTATCTGCTTAAAGCTTTTGTTTTTGCCTCCGATTTCAAAAGTATATTTATTATCAATAAGAAAATCTCCCTTTTTGGGTGATAATACTTCATGCATCGCTGAGAGCATGTTTATAAAAAATGTTTCGCGTATGTTTCCTATGTTTTCTTTACCTTTGCTGCTTATTGCATATATTTGATTCGTGTTATTGAGGTAAATTTTTTCCGGTTTTTCCAGCGATCCAAGCCTGCTTCCACTTTTTGTGAGAGATGTAATTACACCTCCATCTTCAAGATATTTAAGGTAATTTTTAAGCGTGCGTTCATCTCCGATTTCGACAATTCTTTTGAGCCGTTTCAAATCAGGTGTAAATGGAGCGGATTCTGCAATAACAGTAAGGAGTTTTTTAATTTTCTTTATGCTGCTACCATTTAATGTGGGATAGATAGATAAAAGATCGCTTTCTATTGTCGTACGGATGCCCTGTTCCAGAGTTATATAATACATCGAAATATCATCAAATTCCGTAAAATAGGGGAAATAGCCAAACTGAAGATAATCTTTGAAAAGCGCTAAAATTTTCTTCTTTTTGCTTTCTGTGGCTGTAATAATATCGTGTGAAAGTTTTTCGTGCGCTTCTAATAGGTTTTTTAGAACGAAAGATTCCGTTTTAATTTCTGCGGCCAAGTCTATATATTCTCTGAAAGAAAGTCCTGTCATTGGATAGACGACAGCCCTTCTGCTCAAATCATGGCTGCCCTTTTGAATTTCCATGGCAGAACTGCCTGAAGCAAGAATAGTCAGTTTCCGAAAGCTGTCATAAATGCTTTTTAATTCTCCTGACCAGCCTGTATATTTATGAATTTCATCAAAGCATATCATTTCACCGCCAAGGTTATAAAACGCTTCGGCAATCTCATATATGCTCTGGCCGCCCACAACAAAATGATCAACAGGAACGTAAAGTGCATTTTTAGTAAAAATGTCATCGTTGTTCATTGATAATATTTTTTGGATCATTGCTGTGGTTTTGCCGACACCTCGCTGGCCGATGATAATGGAAAATCTGCTTGTAAGCGGGTACTTATCAAGAAAGTATCGTCGGTATGGTTTGTTAAAGGTTTTTAAAAAGTCGCTGCTGAGTTTAAAAATATCATCTAACATTTGGCGGCCCCCGCAATTTTCTTCAATAGGATTGCTATACTATAATAAGCAGATATTAATCGTAATGCATTGCTATTATAGTCTAACAATTAACGTAATGCAATACGAGTTTTCTTTTTCGCCTTTTTGCCGTAAATTTTTTGTTTGTCCCAATTCTGGAATAATTTCAGTTAACATGTAACATAAGACGGTCTTAATAAATCCGGCATACTATCCCAGGTTAGTCCGAGCAGAAGTCTTCCGTTTGCTTTTTTAGAACGCTTTATTCCATCAGCACCCCAGCCGCCCCATTGCTTGAAAAAAAAGGATATATTTTGATCTTCACACTGTTGTTTGATGCGTTCAACCCATGCGGATTTCATCGGGCGGGCCTTTGGACCCGATTCTCCACCGACAATTATCCAATGTATATTTGTCAAATCAAGATTTCCCAGATCCTCAAGTAAAGGCTCTATGGATAGAAAACGGATGGTTGCCTTCACCCGACGTAGGTTGTTAATCCCGGGTCCCCCATGCTTTTTATTTTCCACGCTGACACCAAGCCATGAAATTTTTGGAGCTTCATATGACTTAAAAAATTGTTCCATTTTTTCAACGCGTTTGGTCAATATCTGAAGAGTATGTTGAGGTGCATTTTTAATTATTTCAAATACCTGCCGGATATAGCTTTCCGGAATTTCTTCATGAAACAGGTCGCTCATGGAATTGACAAAATAAATCGAAGGTTTTTTCGCTGCAAAGGTTCATTTAACCGTTCCGGCTGAAGCGTAAGGGCAAATCCATTTTTGTATCCCTTCACGCCCATAGCCTTTAATCGGCGAGCCATTATTTCAGCATAGCAATTTTGACAACCGGATCAAAGCTATTATAATTCTACAATTATTTTATTTATGGTTTGTGCAAGTTTGGGAATATGATTTTTGCAGACGTCGTATATTACTTCCGCATCGGTTTCGAAATAATGATGGCTTATGATATCCCGCATGCCTTTGGCTTTTTTCCAGTCAATTTGGGGATAGTGACCTAACAGGGATTTGTTTGTGGTTTTTTCCAGATTTTTCAAAGCTTCACCAATTGCGATCAGCAGCATGCATATACTGTCAAGTTTTTCAGTGCCTGCCGGCGAGTCTGTAAAATCGCTTACTTTTTTTATAGGCTCAAAACGTTTTAAAAATGTTTGCGCTGCCTGATGAATCTTCCCAAGCATTTCTAAAACAAGCTCCCTGTCATACATACACGGCTTCCTTATCTATTTTTTTCTTTAAGAATGCGTTCATTCTATCCCTGTATCTTACAATATCCACAGGCCTGTGAAACTTTTCCTCAAGATCCTGTTTGATACCGACAAGGTAGAACAGATCAGGTTTCTCAAGCTCAACAACAATGTCAACATCACTTTGTTCATCCATTTTGTCTCTGGCCGCTGAGCCGAAAACACCGATTCGTATGATTTCGTATCTATCCCTGTTGCTATTCACAAAGCCGCGCAGGGTCCGTATGATTTCATTCCTTTTCATTAATCTTTTTCTCCAGGGGTTTGAGGGAAAGTTCTCGCACTGCGCTTAACAGGCGATCCAGACAGTCAAATTACCACCTCCAGAGTAATATCTATATCTCTGGTCAGGCGCGGGGTTCCCCGTAAAGCAATACGGCCTACCCTCCGATAATCATGTAAGGGAGGCTGTGTTTATCAAGGCACTGGCCTATTTTTGACAGGAGTTTTTCAAACATGAATTCAGCACATTGGCAATCTTGATGTCTGTCTCGATTCCTTCAAGTGGAATTTTAGGGGGGAGTATCCCCAGTTTTATGCCTTGGACCCACATAGAGGTGAAGATCTTCAAGGAATGGGGAAACGGCAAAGGACCTTCACTTTTATAAAAGGTATTTTAAAATTTTTGTAAAATTTCCGGGTTTTTTACCATGTTTTGCCTCAGGCGCTTCATTCATAAACAATCTTTTTTCAAGCCGTATGCCCTATTTTGAACGAAAATTACTATTTTGTCAATAAGTTATAGTCATCAGCAGCAACTAAAACCGAAAATTTGGTTTTTTTTAGTGCCCATCTTAATAAGATTCCGAACAGACTTGAGAAAGTGATGGACATCTGGGTCAAGGCCACGACCCCCGATGCGAGAGACCTCTTCCTGTCCCGAATACGCATTGAATAATCTATAACCTAAAAGCTGCACACAAATTTTAAAAGGTTTAAATAAATATAATCTTTTTATGGCTCCCGGATCTTCGAGCATCGAAGAGATGATCCGTACAACCCGGCGCGGTCTCTATATCAACCGGTTCTGGTACACTCGGCTTGTGCATCCCCGCGACTGCGTAATTACAGGGATGAACCGAGACGGGTTGTTTATGGTCCAGAACGGGGAGTTGGCCTATCCGGTTAAAAATCTTCGCTTTAACCGGTGGAAATCTTCCCGGCAATTGCCTGATAGATATAAACCCCCATGATACTCCCAAGCGTGTCCGCCAGGACATCCATAAGCTCAGCATATCTATATGGAACAAAATACTGATGAATTTCGTCACTGATTCCGTAAAGAGACGATAAAATAACGCTGAGTATCCACATGAGTTTAACATTATTTTTTATCTGCGATGTTTTAAATGCCCTTAAAAAAAGGGCACCGAGAAGTGCATAGGCGACACAATGGAGCACCTTATCAAAGTAAGGGAGTTCAGGGGTATGTTTAATGGAGGGGTACGAAGACTGAATGAAAATTAAAACACAGTAAATGATAATCGGAAACCAGTAAATAAAGAATTTGTGTAATCTGCTCAACTTTCACCTGAAACCTTAAGCCCGGCATCTGACACCTGAACCTTGAATCCTGAACCTTATAAGCTATCTCAAAGTAAAGATTTTGGTTCAAGATCAAGGCGGGACCGAGTTTTAACCCGCAGGCATACTTAAGTATGTCGAGGACTTAAAACGAGGACCCAACGCCGAGGTTGGGCCAAAAGATTATTTTGAGATAGTTTATATTCTAAAATCCGGTTGTGGGTCGTCTTTTACCGAACAAAATTTCACAGGGTGCATTTTTGGTTACATGTTTTTTAAGTTTATTACACCAGAGTGACAGAAAAGTTCGGCAGCTTCCATCCAGAGCATCAACCTTAGCAAAATCGGCATACTCACAGCGCAGATCGCACCATTTGATTTTATGGGTTGTAATACCGGCGTTTTTTGTCATAAGAAATTACGCTTCAGAAAATCTCAAGATCCAGCTTTCTTTCACGGATGTGTGAAAGACTCTTGGCTAAAAATTCTTCATGGGTGACCCCGAACCTGACGTTGCCGTCCAGTGTCCTGACCGAAAGGTTTCCGGATTCCTTTTCCTTGTTACCGATGGTCAGGATCAGCGGAATTTTATTAAGCTGGGCATCTCGCACTTTTTTGTTCAGACTTTCGGTTCTGCGATCCACTTCTGTGCGGAGTCCGGCTGTTTCAAGTTTTATTTTTATATTATTTGAATAGGTTACAAGGTCATCATTTATGGGAAGAATAACCGTTTGTACCGGTGCCATCCAGAGCGGAAAATTTCCCGCAAAGTGTTCAATCAAAATACCGAAGAATCGCTCTATGGATCCGTAGATAACTCTGTGGATCATGATGGGACGACGTTTTTCATTGTTTTTGTCAATGTATGAAAGGTTGAATCTTTCAGGCAGAGACATATCAAGCTGGATGGTTCCGCACTGCCAGGTCCGGCCGAGCGCATCTTTTATATGCACATCTATTTTGGGGCCGTAAAATGCCCCGTCTCCTTCGTTAATCTTATAATCCAGTCCGTAGGTGTTGAGTGCAGACCGTAAACCTTGTGTTGTGGTTTCCCACTCCTCACGGGTTCCGATAGACTTTTCGGGACGTGTGGAAAGCTCCAGATGAAATCCGAGTCCAAAGGTGCTGTATATTCGTTTTACCAGGTTAAGGACGCCCAGAATTTCATCTTCTATCTGGTCGGGCGTCATAAAAATATGAGCATCATCCTGATGAAATGCTCTAACCCTGAAAAGACCGGACAACACACCGCTCAGTTCATGTCTGTGAACCAGACCGATTTCTGCAGCCCGAACCGGCAAATCCTTATAAGAGTGGGGTTTCATGCCAAACAGAAGCATTCCGCCGGGGCAATTCATGGGTTTAATGGCATATTCATCCTCATCGACCAGTGATGTGTACATATGCTCACGGTAGTTTTCCCAGTGACCGCTTTTTTCCCACAGGCTGCGGTTGAGCATCATCGGTGTTTTTGTCTCTACATAGCCTGCGGTCCTGTGTTCTTCTTTCCAGTAATCCAAAAGAGCGTTCCAGATAATCATACCTTTGTTATGAAAAAACGGCATGCCCGGTGCTTCATCGTGAAAACTGAAAAGATCAAGCGCTAACCCGATTTTCCGGTGATTTCTTTTTTTTGCCTCCTCAAGAAAATGTAAGTGTTCATCAAGCTCCTTCTTTGTGAAAAAGGCCGTGCCGTATATTCTTTGAAGCTGGGCCTTTGTCTGATCACCCCGCCAGTATGCGCCTGAAACTTTCATAAGTTTAACGGCTTTGATAAAACCGGTGTGGGGAAGATGCGGGCCTCGGCATAAATCCGTAAAATCGCCATGTTTGTAAAATGAAATGGTTCCTTCTTCCAGTTCCGAAATCATTTCGAGTTTATACGGCTCGTTCTTATAGAACTCCAGTGCTTGAGATTTTGAGACCACTTCCCGCTTAAACGGGAGTTTGGCTTTGATGGCCTTTTTCATTTCAGCCTCGATTTTTTCAAAATCGTCTTCCGAGACCGGTTCCATATCGATATCGTAATAAAAGCCGTCTTCAACGGCCGGTCCGATGGTCAATTTGGCATCCTTGTATAGATGCAAGATCGCCTGGGCCATTACATGGGCGGCACTGTGCCGGAGGATTTTCATGGCTTCCGGATCTTTGGTTGTGATAAGCTTAATTTCGGAATCTTTGGCAATTTTTGTATTTAAATCTACAAGGTCGGAATTAAGTTCCATGGCGATGCAGTTTCGTGCGAAACCTTCCGAAATACTTTTTGCTACATCCAAACCTGTAGGACTGTCTTCAAAACTCTTTATATTACCGTCGGGAAATGTTATGTCTATCATTATATTGTCACCTAATCTGGACAAGCCGCCATCTTGTGGAGCGGACGGGCCAGGAGAAAAAAATATTTGCCACAACGTTATAAATCATCTATTTATTATTGTTTGTTATATAAAAAATTAAATTAACTAAATTAGGTGAAATCATCCAGCAGGTCAAGTGAAAATTGAATGGGATCCAACTATAAGATCATAGATACCGAAGCCGGACTTGAAAAAGCGGTAAGCATCCTTAAAAACACAAAAACCGTTGCCGTTGACATGGAAGCAGACTCAATGTACCATTTTCAAGTCAAAGTTTGTCTGGTTCAGATGGCCACGGAAAAATCGACGATTGTGGTGGATCCACTACAGGTTAAAAATTTATCCCCTCTAAAACCGCTTTTTTCTAATCCTGATATTAAAAAGATTTTTCACGGGGCTGATTATGATGTGCGCAGCCTTTTCCGTGATTTTTCCATTGAGATAAATAATCTTTTTGACACCGAGCTTGCATGCCGATTCCTCGGGATTAAAGAAACGGGGCTGGAAGCTGTAATAGAGAAATATTTAAACATAACTCTTGACAAAAAATGCCAGAAAAAAGACTGGTCGCAAAGGCCGTTGCCCAAAGAGATGATCGATTATGCTGCCGCTGATGTTAAATATCTTCTTACGCTTACCCAAGTTTGTGAAAAAGAGCTTGAAAAAAAATGTCGTCTGGCCTGGGTGCTTGAGGAATGCAATTGTTTAAGCAAGGTCAGACCGGTTTTATCGGATGGAGAGCCGTTATTTTTGAAATTCAAAGGCGCTGGACGTCTTAAGTCCAAAAGTCTTGCCGTGCTCGAAGCGTTGTTGCAGTTTCGAAAGGGTGTTGCAGAAAAGAAAGATAAGCCGCTATTTAAAATTATCGGCAACGATTCGATGATGAAAATCGCAACGGCAAAACCGGTAACGTTACGGCGTTTAAAAGGAATAAATGCGTTGAGTGAAAAACAGATCCATATGTACGGCAATGATTTGATTGAAGTGGTGGCCGGGGCCTTGAAAATACCTGATAGCAAACTTCCGGTGTATCCGAAAAAAAAGGCGCAGGTATTGCCGTATGAAATACCGAAACGAATAAAAGCCCTAAAAGCCTGGAGAACTTCAAAGGTCAGAGCCCTTGAAATAGACCCCGGAATAATTTGTAATAATGCGCTCATTACTTCTATTGCAATACAGAATCCCGTGGATAAAAGATCCCTGGATAGAATAAAAGAAATGAGAAACTGGCAGAAACAGGAATTTGGCCGGGAAATTATTACGCTTTTAAGAAGATTGAAATAATCATATAAACCCAAATCTGCAATTAATTGAGATAGTAATAACATCGCATATACCTACTATATATTGTATCATTTTTCGTTTGACATACAACTTGGGTTGTTCTATAAGATTTTTACAATGATTTCTCCTCTGTTGGAAAAAGAGATGGTACAAAAAAATTTAAGAATCCATTTCTAAACCTTCCATCGAGTGACTTTTGAGTCTTTTGCCAAAAGTGCTCAGCTAAGCGGAACGCAAAAAAATTAACTCCAACCATTCTATAATATTTAAAAGTCGATCAAAATGAAAAAGTTGTTCTTAATTACTGCCATCATATGGCTAACATTTATAACGGCTAATTTATCATCCTTTTCTTTCAACCATAAGGTTAAGGGAATTGCACATGCGGTGGAAAATACCTTAGACATTTTATCCGTCAGGTTCTTGCCTGGAAAATATATATCACAAGAGAGCTATTATAGCGTAAAGCAAGATACTCCGACTCCATTACCAGAGCCTCTTAAGATCTTCCTTTTGGGCATCGGGTTTATGGTTCTTGCGAATTTTGGACGTAGAATATTCAAAAATTAGATAGTGTCCGCCCATAAACGGCATCTTTCGGTCCCCGGCGGCGTTCTCGCTCGTTTTCAATCCTCGAAATAGCGTGCTATGCCAGCGGTTGAAAACTCGCTCGGGCTTTGCCGGAGCTTCTTCAAAAACCGGTGTTGGACGTCCGGCTTCCTTTTTTTTCAAGTTCATTTGCGGGAGATGGGGATCCATTCTGTATTTCATATGAACGGTTACCCTCTCTTGAACAGTCCGGATTCTCGAGAGGAACCGTCCTTACTTTCCACCGGTACGCGGATAACTTGAGCCTGTTCTTGCATGTATTCATTGCGATTCGATAAAGCCATGTGGAAAATGACGATTTGAAACGGAATTTTTTTAACCCTTTGAAGACCTTTATAAATATCTCCTGGGCGCAGTCGTTTGCCTCCTGGTAGTCCCCTAAAAACCAGTAGACCATGTTAAATAATTTGTCTTTGTGTTTTATCACCAATTGATCGAACGCCGCCATGTCTCGTCAAATAAAAATGGGCCTCCGACAAAGGCCCATTTAATCCGATAATCTCCTTCTATCTGTTAATCTATTCTGAAAATTTACATTGTTTCTATATCCATGTATTGTGAAAAAATTACAAGTGGGATTTTTTAATAAATTTATACCTCATTTATAGGAGAGCTATAAAATGAATCTGAATTCACTAAAATGCTTAACAATTCAAACACATAAAATAATTTTCCCATTTAGTTTGCGATCATTTAGGGTTTAACACAAGCCCAGGTATTTTGCACAGGGCGTCCACGATTTAAGGGGTCGTTTGCAGCCTTTACAGCTATTTTTGCCTTGTCTTATTTTGCAGTAACTATCAACCACATAATCAAAGAGCCTGGCATTTTTTACGGCTAAAGCGACTTCATCTGCAATGGCTGAGAAGATTTGGTCATCATTTTGATCAAAAAATTTAGTTTCGATTTTATTGATAGCATTTAGAATTCCCACAGGCTCCTCTCCGGCGATCAGAGGAGCTGCAAGAATTGACTTGGTTTTAAAATCATGATCCTTGTCGATTTTACCGTAAAAGTCAGGGTCGCTTTGAACATCATTTACCACTTGGGTTGCTTTTTTCTTCAGGGCACGACCGGCAATTCCTCTGTCTGCCGGAAACCGTTCTTTTAAAAGATGCATTCCGGTTTCACCCACGGCGGTAAAAAATTCGAACTCATTGTTTTCAGAATCGTAGAAGAGAACCGAACATTCTTCACAAAGGATTTCTGAGGTCACAATGCTTGCAATAGTGGTTAGAAGTTCCTGCAAATCGCGGATATAGGAGATTGAGGAACTTACCGTCTGGTACAGGTTGAGCATATGTATTTTTTTGTCCTTATTTTCGTGGGAAAGGGAATTGGCCAGCAAACCGGATATTATGGGAACAAACGAGGGCAGCGCCGGTGTTTGGGGTGTCAAATCTTTGATGGTTTCCGACCGGGCAACCAAAGCCAGAGTTCCCATGACGTTTTCTTGGATGCTTAAGGGAAAAGCCATGCCCATGGGTTCTATAGGTTCGGGATGCTCTTGTGGATTAAAAACAACCAGTTCATCTTGTTTTTTCGCAAAATATAAAATATTGTTTGGTGTTTCTTTTTCCTGGATGAATCTGGGAAGGATTTCCTCCAAACTCTGAATAATTTTTTTGGATACGACGTCTGAGTGGAAATAGGTCCGGGTTGATTCAGTATCCAGGAGGAAAAATCCAACTCCGTCAAAATGATAATATTGCTCAAGACAGTCCGTAATATTCATGCAAAGCTCTTCAACATCAGATGATGTAATCGTCTTTAACAAACTAGTATCGCGTCTCATAAATTCTGTCCAGGTTTTTGGCAATTTAAGATTGGAACACGGAAGATGCATTTAAGCAGCCTTGGCTAAAGGTTCTGTGTGGTTGATCACTGTTTCTACAAAATTGCTATAAGCTGCACGGGCCTTTTTTTGCCCTCGTGGTCTGGCATCCAACTCGATGATATTGGTCATGTAGTCATCCTTCTTGACAGCAAGATCGATGAGATAACGCCAATCAGACGGCGGTATGAGACTTATGTAATTCTCAGCTAAGTTGCTCATAAGCAAAAGCTGACTTGTAAGGAACTTAGCATCCATTTGACTGGTTTCAAGAGAGAGAAGTCGGCAAAAACGACGAACGGCCTTTGCGTGTAAACCCTCTCCTGTGTAAGACAGAGTAAAATTCGTTCCACGTTTCGATGAAAGTCATGATTGCTTCACGAAGTTGTTCGACGGAAATAAAGTGATCATATTTCAAACATTTACTTTTGAGGATGCCAAACCATATCTCAACCATATTCAACCATGATGCATGAAAAGGCACGAAATGAATGACAATGCGCTTGTGTTGCGATTGTAGCCACTGCCGACGTTCGGGCCCAGTTTTGAGAGGTGTATCTGCTACAGTATGGCAGAAATCGTTGTGGTAATGTGAACTGAGATTATCCATAATGTAGTGAATAATTGAATACGAAGGATGCATTCGGACATGAGAAGAAAAAACCCGGCATAGTGTATGACGATTATGGTTCTCTGTACACTGACCGTAGATTTTTCCTGTGGCCGGACTTAGAAACGCCAAAAGATCGGTCGTGCCATTGCGCCGATAATCAAAGTCTTCAAAAAGAGGCTGGTGAGGCCCTGAGGGCAAATTTGGTGTGAGACGCTTAAGTGCCTGGATGCAAGTACACTCATCGAAACAGTACAGATTCCGTGATAGATTTGAATAACATTCCAGGATATGCTCCATCTTTGGAAAGAAATCCGGATCGGTAATCTGTAAATAGTATTTTCTGCGATGTGGACGGAGCGCATGTTCTAAAAGAATCCTATGGATAGTTGAACGGCTAATCGGTTTGCCAATTGCCTCAAAATGTTCTTTGAAATATTTCTGAGCATCTCGTAATGACCATCGATAAACTCCAGGTAGTGGAGGGGTGTGCTGGCAATACACAGCTATAGTCATGAGCCGGGCAGCTTCGGAAAAACGACGCGGTCGACCACAGCGCAACCCGGCATATCCACCTGTGAACTGTTTTGGGATGGACTGAGGTGAAAATAGCAATACTCTGTTCCTCAATGCCTTCAATGCCCAAGGCAGCAATTATGGCCCGTTGATAAATCCTGTCCTTTATCAATGACCGTTTTGGAATAGATAACATGTCCTGCTTCATGTTTTGGAACAATCGTTGGAAGTTTTTTTTACGGCATCGACAAGTTTCGGCAAGGATCGCTTGATTTTACCCAACCCCATCCGAGCTACGTGATGACGTATTGTACGATCAGGCAAATCGATATCGCACCGCTTTTTTAGTACTGCTGATATCGTTTTGCTGGAGGTCCTCCCGGAAGTAATGACATCGACGGCAAACTGCTGAATCAGTTCGGCCTTCACCTCAGCAGTGACCCGATAGTCCTGCTTCTGACCCTGACGACGGTCTATTAAAGAACGAGCTCCTTGTTCTTTTAGCCGTCGGGCAAGAGTTACGGTATGGGATGGAGATAATTTTATTGCTTCAGCAACTTCCCGTTTGGAGAGAAGGCCGTTGTTTAACATTGAAAGTAACACAGTCTTTAGTTGTAAAGGATCATGTCGGGAAAGCTTTAGATATCTGTTGCCCATACCAAAACTGACAATAATATTGTCTCCTTTTTCTCGCAATGTAATCGGCGGTAGTTCCGGCAGGGCTTTTGGCAGGAAGGTGGAAAAGCGGCGCCTTCGATCCTCCAGAGCTGAAAGGCCGTTTCTATTAATTGCCTTAATGATTGATTTTGCCGTTTCCGATGGAATCTCCAGCGACTGCCCAATTGCCTTGCGAGTGAGGCCAAGCAGATACAAAGCAAAACAGAGGAGACGTTGAACAACAACAATACCGAATATTTTTTGTGCTTGATTAATTCGGTTTTCAGCAAGTTGATAAGAAAAGATAAGGTTTTGGCAATCTATCAATGGTGTTTTATTCATTTGATTTACCCCACTAAGTTAGATTTGTTCGTCAAAAAGGCTTGTTATTAAAGCATACATGTTGACATTCTAACATATAGTGGGTTAAATGTCAATTGAAAAATTATATTTTTATCTTGCCATTATTAGGGACAGAATTTATGAGACGCGATACTAGCTCATTGAATACTTTATAGGCGCAGCCGATGATTTCGTGGGTAATCTCTTCGTGTTTCATTTTTTTATTGGACAGGATTTACAGGATTGATTGGATTTCTTTTTTCATCACTTTCCTGATGAAAGTGATGAAGAATAACCCGCCTTCGGCGGAAAGAACTATTCAGTTTGGTACGATTACATGTTTTGGGGGGCATCGTCGACTTTTGCAACATTGGGGTTTATTCATCATCTTGAATAATTTCAAAAAGCTCTTTAACAATTTTAGGGTGTAATATTTTTCCTGAATGGAAAGGTATTACCATCCGTTTCGAAGCTTTCCCATAGATACGATGGCTTCCTTTTTGTCTGAGAAATGTGAAGCCAGAATCTAATAGAATTTTTTCAGCCTCCTTGGCAGTTAGTCTCGGAAGTTTTTCAGCCATGGGCTATATTAATCTCAACAGGTGCTATTAAATAATCCTGTTTGGCCAAGGAGTTTATTTCATCCTGATTTAATGTTTCAATGTAAAGTTCTATCGCTTCTTTTATATTGCGAAGTGCTTCTTCCATAGTATCGCCTTGGCTTACGCATCCCTTGAGCCTGGGTACAAAGGCAAAATACCCGTAATCATCTTTCTCTATAATAGCATTAAATTGCATTTGTTATCCTTTATTACTTTAAAATGTGGAATTGGTATTGATATTTTTTTCATAATTACTCTTGTAAAAAATGCTATATTTTCTTGATAATGTCAACTTTTAAATTAGACCCTGGTTAAATGGTTCAAAAAATTTAACCCCGATGGAATAAACAGAAAAATAAATTCCACCCCGATGGAATAATGACCCCAAATGCATTCCATTGGGCAGGTTGGGCAGGCGGGGCAGGCAGATGATCCCAGTGGAATATTTCTTAGATTTCACAGTCCCCGATAGCGGGATCTGCGCTTTGCTCCGACAGCCAGATGACAGAAAACAGACGACCCCAGTACCATCTCTCGGAGCTACGGGGCAAGCAGAAGACAGATGACAGACAGCAGAGGGCAGAGTGCGCTAATTGGTTGATAGTGAACAAGTGATCAAATTTGAAAAATTCTTGGGTTAAACAAATGAAGCCAAGAAAGAGGGAGCGGACTGAAAGCAAATTCCGTCTTTATTGGTATAATCGTTTTTTTCTTCCAAGGATATTTGTGTTGCTTTGGTTTCAGGAAAACGTTTTTTGAGATATCTTAAGGATTGATTTGTTCCTCTGAAGGATTTTTTACATTCGATAAAATGAACAGGTCTGTCATCTTCTATAATTACAAAGTCGACTTCTCTCTTATCAATATCCCTGAAATAGCGCAGTTCAACATCCCGACTCTGGGTATCCTCTAAATAATGACACCACTTAAGAAGGTGGCATGCTGCCAGATTTTCAAATCTGGCAGCAGGATCTTTTACAACCGTCCAATCGATATGATAATGTTTGGCCTCTTTTTTTACTGCTCTGATTTTGGGAGCACCAAATGGGTATATTCTGAAGATCATATATAGGTTTTCGAGAATCTTTATCCACCTGGCAACAGACTGGTGTGATACCTGCAAATCCTCTCGAAGCGCGTTTATAGACAGGGGTGAACCGACCAGATCGGGTAGCCGCAGGACCATACTTTCGATCAATGCAATGTCTTTCACTTTTTCAAGATCTTGCAGATCTTCTCTTATTAGGCGTGATCGATATTCTCTGCTCCACCTTTTGCTATCTCTTTCTGATGCCATCAAAAATGGTTCCGGAAAGCCTCCGAAATTAAGAAGATCCAACAAGTCAGACATTGAACTAGAGGTGAGTTCGGCCAATGACAGTGGATGGAGTCGATGAAAATGATATCTCCCCTGAAGTGAATCTCCACCATGCCTATAATGATCTAACTTTGCGCTCCCGGTAACGAGTATTTGTAATTCATCGCCACGTTTATCATAAAGGCCTTTTACAACCTGTCTCCATCTTGAATATTTATGTATTTCATCCAGAATCAGTAAGCCTTTCTCAATTGGAAACCGCTCCCGTATTATGTTTTCCCGGTCTACGGTTGCATCCCAATTCAAATACCGTTTTTTTACTGACTCTCCTGCTTCTTTTAAAAATTGTTTTGCCAGTGTTGTTTTTCCGGCCTGCCGAGGCCCGGCTAAAAAAACCATCTTGCGGCTCAAATCTTTTTCTATTCCGGATTCTATATATCTGTTAATGTAAGATGACATTTTAACCCATACCTGAAAAAACTCGCGAGTTTTTTTATGTTTATATTAAAATGCCC
Source organism: Deltaproteobacteria bacterium (assembly GCA_019308685.1). GTDB lineage: Bacteria > Desulfobacterota > Desulfobacteria > Desulfobacterales > UBA11574 > S5133MH16. Next base: position 11,471 of record JAFDHQ010000009.1, on the reverse strand, counting down.
GGAATAAAAAGTTTTGTCAAGAATAATTTTTGAGGAATGGAAACACATTGTTGTTTTTTCAGAAGCTATTTGAAATACTTAAACTTCTGAAGCAATTGTTTCAAAGGGGTGAGCGTAAGGGTTCAGGGTTCAAAGGTTCAAGGGTTAATTGTCTGAATGGTTGAATTGTGAAATAGTTGACTGGAGTGAAACTATAATTCAAACACCTTTATGCCAATTTTGGACTTCCAGATCGGTAAAAATTTTGAAATCAGCGGTATTCCGTGTAACCAAAGCCAATCCGTTTACTTTGGCAATGGCCGCAATTTGACCGTCAACATAAGATGGCATCTGTCCTTTTGCGGCCAATCTGGCTCGTTCTTGGGCATGCCACTTAGCTGAACGTTCGTCATAGGGAAAAATGATTATATTTTGTCGGATGACATCTTCAAGAAACGATTCAATGATCTCACGCTTTCGTGAAACCGGAAGGCGCAGGCAGCCGTATTGAAGCTCATGCCAAACCGGTGAAGCTGTTGCAATCTCTGCTTGATGCTTTTCAAGCATGGCCATCACATGCCGGTTCGGTTTGGTTTTTACAGCTTCTGATAAAACATTGGTGTCCAGGATGTATTTCATCAAGACCAGTCAACTTCTCGGCCTGTGGAAGAATCCCTTAGGCTCTTGAAATCTGCGTTGGAAATTACAATGTCTTCCTTTTCGGTGAGCTTGCGAAATGTTTTTAAAGCACGCCAAAACCCTTGTTTCTTCAGACTTAAACGTTCATATTCTTGAATTGACAACAAAACCGCAACCGGCTTGCCGTGCCGCGTCAGCTTAACAGACGGGCCCTTCTCAACTGAATGTATAATAGACGGAAGTTTGTTTTTTGCCTCGGCTATAGAATATCGATTTTCCAATATATACTCCTTTTTTTAAAAAATAAGATTAACTATCCTAAGTATAGCCAATCTTATAGCCATAATCAAGCCCTAATATGAAAAATTTGAGCAATTATATATGTCGAGGGTTCAAGGTTTAGAGGTTCCCCGGTGAAATCCCCCAGAGGGGTCTGCGTAGCAGAATTTCACGGGGCAGGCAGGGTTCTGGGGTTTGTGTGGGTAGGATTAAGTTTTATATCGAAGAATTATTATCGACTTAAATTCCTCTGTATCTTTTATATCATCTTGTAGATATTTATAAACGTATGTATTATCTATTTCTCCGTAGAGATGGACCAGTCGATTTCTAAACTTTGCCATCTGGCGTAATCGATCTCCAAGATCCGAAGAAATAATTCCCTGTTCTTGAATAACCATAAACGAATCCGCATAATCCCTGGGTGGGGGGTCGAAACTTTTCAGACGCAATGATATGATTCGCGACATCTAGGCAGCACTCGATGCTGACCTGAAGATAATATTTTGCACTTCCTATTAATATTTTATCTTTCAAAAACTGTTCTTCAGGCGTCCTGGAAATTATTTTTAGAAGGCCTAAATATTCATCTAACCGTTGGAATTTATATATAACTTTTTCAAAAAAAACCATATTTTTCCCCGGAAGATTTCCCTCAATAGACGATGCTATCTATATATGTATTTTGATATTTTATAATAACAGGCAAAAAGTCAAAATATGCTTTTCGAACTGAAGTCTCAAAATCAACCCGAACGTTCTCATTTATTGAATAGATTAAACGGCCTTCTGTAATAATGTTTCCTGTGATGACAAGGGGCAGGTTGTTTATGATCCTTACCTCTGTTTTTACATCACTTCCAATTTTAGAATCGATTTCCAAAGATAAAGTTAATTCGAGTTCTAAATATTTTATATCCGATACATCGTCAATATATATACCAATATCGAGATCGCTGAAGGGATGTACATTTCCGGTTGCATAACTCCCATAAAGGTAAGTAAACAATACAGGGCGACTATAAAAGATGTCGGGAGCGGTTTTAAATAAATTATTTATAATCTGTTTGATATCGTTATTAATCATTATTACAAAATTTAGCCGAAATTATCAATTCTCATAAATTAGAAAGCTAATCCTAAATTTTTAGAAAGAAACGTATAACATTTTTAAATAAAATGCAAATTGTAAGGTGTGTTTCAGGGGTTCAAGGGCTCAGGGTTCAGGATTCAAAGGTTCAGGGGTTTCCCGTCAAGCTTCCTGACGGGACCCCGATATCGGGATCTGCGCTTTACTTCGACAGGCAGGGTTAAGGGTGTTTTTATGCAGCTTTAATTTCAATTCCATACTCTTTAATTTGGTGAAACAAAGGGATCCAGCTATTTTTAGCAAATGATTCAGACGAAATTGGAACGGGTTGAAGTCTTGGGTCTACTCTCCAAGCTGTTTGTAATAATAATTTACTTTCTTCAAATTTGTCGTTGCCAAAATCAGGCGATATAATTGCAATGTCAATATCGCTGTAAGGGTTAATATTACCGGAAGCATATGATCCGTAAAGAATGACCTGTTCGATTCGGACACCCTTATCTAAAAGGATAGCAACGAATTTTTGAATTATTCGTTTAATTTTTTTTTCAACCATTGATAAACCTCGTACATTTCATTAATTTTATCGATTGTAAATTCTTCCGAACATTTTTTGTAAAAGTCCTTCTTTTCATCCGGATACCTGGCTTCGATATGAAATTCCATGTACTCAGCAAGCTGATCAAGCATTTGATCCTTAATGTTAATATTCGTACTTTTAGCAAGCAAAACCAAAGAGTGCGTGTAGGGAGCATGTTCTTCCGTTTTCTTTACAACGATGGCTTTTAATATTTTTTCTATAGCAAGATGGGCAAAGAACAGAGCATAGGGAAATTTCTTGGATTCTAATAAACTCTTCCCCGTTTCAAAATCATATTCAGCACTTTCAAGCCAGTAATTTATTGTTTTATCAATATGAAAGGACATACTATCTTCTCTAAATTAAGTTTTTTGCGCGAATAGCACAAAGTGCATACCTACCATTTTTTATTTTTAAAATTTAAGATATCACAGGGTCAAAAAAAATGCAATGGATAGGAGGTTCAGGGTTCAGGAAATAATAGTTAATAAACAACGGGTAATAATTAACAAATTAAGCCGCATCCGACATTTTAATGGGTACCCCCAACATATTGTGTTCAAGCCCCTTTGAATTTTAGGCTTGGTTGAATTGGCGGCCGGGGAAATAAATCCAAGCCGCCGCAATGAAAATAGATGGCTGTTCGGTAATGGGAGCGATTGCGAAAACCGCAGGCCATCCGCTTGATCTTCTCGATTTTGGTATTGATGCCTTCTGCCAAAGCATTGGTGATGCGATGACGTGCATAAGTTACAATGTTGTCAAGATGGGTCTTGAGCGTCTTAGCCGCTTTTTTTATCGGCTCAAGCCGGCAGTGGGTTGCCCAAAAATACCAGCGTTTAAAATATTTGCGCATGTTCGCTTCGTAACAGTAGATCCACATGTGCCGCAGGTTCTCCTTAATTGCCCAGGCACGACATACTTTCAGGTCTTTAGCTTTAAGCGAATCAAACTCCGGCCGGCGCCAGTCCGGAATATTCTCCTGGCTCCAGAGCCACAAATACTTGGTTCCTTTAAGCGTATCTTCTCCAAGTTCGCAAAGCTGCCGGTGCTCGTTTTTTCGGACCTTATCCACTGCATCCAACACGTGGCGCATCACGTGAAAACGATCAAAGACAATCTTCTTGTTCGCCCCAGGCACATAGGCCTTGGTCGCCGCGATATAAGGATCCCACATGTCCATGGCCACAGCCTTGACTCCGGAAAGCTCCTCACGAGTAAATTGCCGGTAATAAGCTTCAAGACTCTTCTGGCCACGGTCATCGCAAACAAACTCCACGGTTCCGGCATCAATGTCATAGACCAACGACTCATACTTGTGGCCCCGGGCAATGGACTTCTCGTCTACACCGATGCGTTCGGGCACCCGATGGACTTTTCTGGACCGGCCCCGACCAACCGCGCGTTCCAAGGCATTCCAACTCCGATCCCAGCTCAATCCGCAAAGCCGAGACGTTGCCTCAATGTTGCATTCCTGAGCCACCCGGATGACAAAACTCTCAAAGGCAAATGTCATTTCAGAACCGTTTTCACCAAACTGCGAATCAATGTGTTTAACTCCATGCCGCGGGCAGTTCACCCGCGGCGGTCGCACATGAATATAGGTTTCCATCTGGCAGGTATTCAAATGACGATAAACACGCTCCGGCGCATGATCGTAAAGTCCATAAAACTCGTTGCACTCAGGGCAACGGACGCGTATGCCAGGCTCGTGATCCACGTAAATATCAATCCGTTGTTCAGAGTCGTTAACAACCACCTTTTGTATAAACCAAGGTAGCCGTATTCCTAAAATCTTGGAAAAGAGAAGTTTGTCGTCCATGGTAAAAATGCTCACAATAAGGGTTAATGAGAATAGTCGCTTCAAACTCAGATGCCAGGGTGGTGAGTTGGGGGGATCCCCTAAAATCCCCCCAACTCATCATCCCGGGTCAACGGCTAATATACTGCAACCACAACATCTTGTATAGACCCATTTAAATGTCGGATGCGGCATTTTTAAAACGCTTCTCGTTCTCCTGCAAAGCTACTTCTGTCCGTTTGCAATTAACCGCTACTTTCTCTAAATCCTTATTCCTTTGCTCTAATTCTTCATAGGTCGGTTTTCTGGCCATTATAAATTTCTCCAAATGAAAATAAAAAAGACCATATAATAGTATCGCCGATCAACTTGCATGAGGTGAAATCTGCCAAATTGACATATATCAAACTCGAACGGTTAATATCAAGTCCTGATTGTTTTTCAGATATCAATTTCTGATCTCTTCTCTTGTATTTGCTGTGAGTTATTCGAGATAAAACGTAAAAAATCTGACTTGTCAAAACCTGGAATTTTTGCCAATCATGCAACTAAAAGAATTCTATAGAAAGAAAATACTTTTTCCCAAAGGAGACCATAAGTTGAGCGATTGTCGAGGTTGCCTCATTTTTTATTTTGTCCCCTATAGTAATGCTTGATTTTTTGTCACATTTACTATTAGTATAAGTCAGTTAGTTTCTATCCAGAAATGGCACTATATAAAACAAACGGCACAGCCTCCATGAAAAAGATAGGGAATAACACCATGAAAAATAAGATTTATTTGTCTATTTGTTCGGTCGTTTTTTTTGCCATCATTTTTGCATCATTATCCTTTTCAGAAATGGAAGGAGGAACCATGGAATTAACAAGCTCGGCGTTTAGTGACGGCGCGATGATCCCCGGCAAGTATACTTGTGACGGAGTGGATGTGTCTCCACCGCTGAACTGGAGGGCGCTCCCCGACGGAACAAAAAGTCTTGTGCTGATTTGTGATGATCCGGATGCACCGGTGGGCACTTGGGTTCACTGGGTTTATTATGATATTCCGGCAGGAGTGGAAGGTCTGCCGGAAAACGTGGAAACCGATGAGCACCCGGCACAGGGCGGCACACAGGGGATCAATGATTTTCGTAGGATAGGCTATGGCGGCCCTTGCCCACCCAGCGGCACTCACAGGTATTATTTCAAATTATATGTCCTTGATACAACCCTGAATTTATCTCCCGGAGCCACAAAAAAGCAAGTTTTGAAAGCAATGGAAAATCACATCATCGGCCAAGCACAGGTAATGGGTAAATACAGGCGGTAATTTCATTTCCAAAGTCGAGACCTTTGAAAAATGTTCATTTTTGTTCAAGTTCAAGGAAGGCGGAAATTTAAACCACAGGAATACATTGAGTATTTCGAGGATTAACCCGCCAAAGTTCGGTGGCGGGTTAAAATTTGAGACTGACGTAGAAATTGGGCAAAAAGGGGCGTTTTGCAAAGGTCTCAAGTCAGGCTTTGAAAGAAAATATCTACGTACTGAGTCAAGGTCTGGCCAACATGTCTGTCAATATTCTAACATTTATAGATTTTTTCCTTAAACTCATGCGGTCTCTTCCATCCAGAATTTTCTCAATTAAATAGAATTATTAAGAAAATTGAACATTGTCTATTTTTGATCATCATGGCACAGTTCGTGCATTCTATCGGCGCGTTATGGTATTGTGACTTCACTCGTGAATGCAGAATAGATTTTTAGTTGAGAACAGATGTTATGATTTCGAAAAAAAATTATGTAAATAGGTCCTTGTGTGCCATTGAAATCGGCGGGCGAATCATCTTGCGTGGTGTTAAAATAACTATCAGTATGGATTTATACCTTGGGCTGTTTAGAGTTTGACACGGATAGCCGGTATTTGATAAGAGTTACCATTATAAATTAATTCCTCGGCGCATAGAACTGCTGAGACTTCTAAACAAAATAGCGAAAAGGAATTGATTATGAAAAGGCTTTTGTATTCTGTTTTTATTTTTCTGGTAATGACCCAAACCGTCGGAGCAGATGAGACAGATGTCACAAAACAATTATTAAGAAACAAGGTTGAGGCAGCAATTTCTGTTTTGCAGAAAGAAGATATTGATCAGCAGGAAAAGAACAAACAGATCATCGAAATTGTAACGCCGCTGTTTGATTTTCAACTCATGGCCAAACTTTCTCTGGGTAGAAAATACTGGCCCGGTCTGACTCAAGAAGAGAGGCAAAGGTTTACCGAGCTTTTTACCAGACGATTGCAGGAGTCGTATCTCGACAAGCTAAGGCTTTATACCGATGAAAAGGTGGTTTTTAAAACCTCTGTTAAGGAAAAAAGAAAAATTAAAATTCCGACCGAATTGATATCTAAAAACAACACCATATCCATGCTCTACAAGTTTCATGAATTAACGAACAGCTGGTTGATTTATGATATAGAAGTCCAGGGTGTCAGTATTATTTCCACCTACCGGTCTCAGTTCGACCATATCCTGAGTAACGGCACTATTGACGACCTTCTGATAAAACTTGAACAACCGGAACAACCGAAAAATAAATAAACGTATCGGAAATTCTATCTTGCTGTAAGCGATCAATATGACAACACTTCACTCTCTAACCGTGCGTTTTTTCGATAAAGTCATATTAAAGCGGCCCATTCTCGCTATTCTCTTCATTGTGGCGGTGGTCTCTTTCCTGGGTTATAAAGCAAAAGACTTTACACTTGACGCATCAGCAGAAACTCTGGTTCTGCAAAATGACGAAGATCTTCGTTATTCGAGGCTTATCGATTCACGATATGGTCTGCAAGAGTATCTGGTGATGACCTACGCCCCTGAAGGCGATCTGTTATCAGACAACGTGCTGTCAAACCTAACCCGGTTGCGTGATGAATTAAAGGGCATGGAAAGGGTGTCTTCAGTGGTATCCATACTCGACGTTCCCTTGCTGGAAAGCCCGCCGGTCCCGGTCAAAGAACTGGCCGCCAAAATTCAGACACTGGAATCTGAAACGGTTGACAAAAAACTGGCAAAAATCGAATTTAAAAACAGCCCGCTTTATCAAAATCTTCTGGTCAGTCCGGATCTAAAAACCACCGCACTTCTTATATATTTACCCATTGATGATATTTACCGGGACCTACTTGCCCGTCGCAATGATTTTCAGGAAAAACAGGCTGACAGCTCCCTTACTGCTTCGGAAGTTGCTGAATTCAGAAAAGTCATCGAGCAATTTAGAAATCACCGGGACAAGATAAGGAAAATCCGGCATCAGGATATTGCTGAGATCCGCGCAATTATGGACAAGTATCGCCAGGATGCCCAACTCTTTCTCGGGGGCGTCAGCATGATCGCGGACGATTTGATCAGCTTTATCAAAAACGACCTGAAAGTGTTCGGCCTTGGGGTACTGTTTTTTCTAATCCTAACGTTAGGTATTATTTTCAGAAAAATACGCTGGATCCTTTTGCCCATACTCTGCTGCGCCTTTTCCGCAATTTCCATGATGGGACTTTTGGGATTGTTTGACTGGGAGGTTACCGTCATATCTTCCAATTTTATATCTTTACAGCTTATTATCACTATGGCCATAACCATCCACCTGATTGTGCGATATCGCGAACTTAGTTTGAAAAATCCTGAGGCCGGACATCGGCAACTGATTCTCGATGCGGTTCGTTTGATGATGAAGCCGTGCCTGTATGCGGCGCTGACAACCATCGCGGGGTTCGGTTCGCTGTTGCTCTGCGATATCCTGCCGGTGATAACATTTGGCTGGATGATGAGCGCCGGGATTAGTGTATCCCTGGTAATGACCTTCCTCCTGTTTCCGCCCGTATTGATGCTGACAAGTAAAGAACCTCTACGTCCCGGCAAAAAATCTCGCTTTTCACTGACATCGTCTTTAGCCGGGTTTACCCAGGCACATGGTGCATTTATACTCATCATAAGCGGTATTGCATTTATACTGAGCGTAATTGGAATATCAAGGCTGGAGGTTGAAAACAGTTTTATCGATTATTTTAAACATACCACCGAGATTTATCAGGGTATGAAAGTCATTGACCAGAATCTGGGCGGCACCACGCCACTGGATGTGATTGTCGATTTTGAAAAGGTTGAAGCATCGGCACCTGCCGCTAAACTCGAGACCACAACGGAAGATAGTGATGAATTTGACGAGTTTGATGAATTTGATGAAGCGGAAAGCAAAAATAAATATTGGTTTACTTCCGCCAAAATGGCCCGGGTTGTTACTGTGCATGATTATCTTGAGGGTTTGCCTGAAACCGGGAAGGTTCTGTCTCTGGGAACCATGATGAAGGTAGCTGAAAAATTAAATAACGGCAAGCCCTTGGACAATTTTCAACTGGCCTTGCTATACAGTGAGCTGCCGGAAAAATTCAGAGAAATGGTGCTGACACCCTACGTATCCGTTGAACATAATCAGGTTCGTTTTTCAATCCGTGTCAGAGATTCTGAAAAATCATTAAGGCGAAACGAGCTGCTTAAAAAGATTCGGCATGATTTGGTCAACAAACTGGGGTTAAAAAAAGAACATGTTCATTTAACCGGAATGCTGGTTTTATACAACAATATGCTGCAGAGCCTCTTCAAGTCGCAGATCTTGACGCTGGGGGTTGTCATACTGGCGCTGATGGTAATGTTTTTGATCCTTTTCAGGTCGTTAAAAGTTGCTTTGATCGCCATTTTCCCCAATCTGCTTTCCATTGGAGTCGTCCTTGGCGTTATGGGCTGGTTCAATCTTCCCTTAGATATGATGACCATTACCATAGCGTCAATTAGCGTGGGAATTGCTGTAGATGACACGATTCACTATATACACAGATTCACTCAAGAGTTTCAAATCGACCGGAATTATATTCTGACCATGCATCGGTGTCATGGAAGTATCGGCCATGCAATGTTCTATACATCGGTGACAATCATCATCGGTTTTTCAATTCTGGTTTTGTCCAATTTTATTCCCAGCATTTATTTCGGTCTGCTAACAGGATTGGCAATGTTGATTGCCTTAATTGCCTCTCTGACGCTTTTGCCGCAACTGATAGTAGTGTTTAAACCGTTTGGGCATGAAGCAAAAGAGAGTTAGCCCGGGTTAGAAAGGTGGTATCAGTTTTCGGAGTATTTGAGTTAGTGGAAATTCCAAATAACAAATTCCAAATAACAAATAAATTTCAATGACCGAAATTCAAAATCACAAACAAAAAAACAATCGCTTTGCCTCCGGCCCATAGGGCCTACGGCCCGGAGAGAACCGGTTTGGAATTTGGAGTTTGAGATTTGTTTGGAATTTGATGCTTGCGATTTGGGATTTATTTGTTATTTGGTACTTGGAATTTGTGATTTAATTGATCTTTGGCGCTTGGAATTTGGGATTTCAAAAAATCCGTGAACGGTTACGAAAGGGATTTGATAATATGCGAAAAAGACAATGGACTTATTTATTGCTGTTTTTCTTGTTTTTGTTTTTTTTGTCCACCGGGTGTGCCCATAGACGGGCGGCTTCTTCCCAGGCAGTGCCGGAGAATATGGACCGTGATCAGAACCGGCAAATGACAACCGCCGAAGCAGAACAGATTCCATCAGACCCGGATATGGAAGATAATGATGATGAAGGTTTTTTTGAAGATGAATTCGAAGAAGAAGCCATAAAGGTGGCAGACCCCCTTTCCCCCTGGAACCGGGCCATGTTCCATTTCAATGACAAACTTTACTTCTGGGCGCTTAAACCTCTGGCCAGAGGATACAAGGCAATTACTCCGAATTTTATCAGAACCGGTGTAAAAAATTTTTTCCGCAACATTACAACTCCGATAAGACTGGTGAACTGTATCCTTCAGGCAAAAGGGAATGCTGCTGCGGTTGAATTTTCACGGTTTGTTGTAAACACCACCATCGGTGTTCTTGGGTTTGGGAGTCCGGCCGATAAATATCCCAAACTTGCTTCTCCTGATGCAGAAGACCTGGGTCAAACCTTTGGCAACTATGGCCTTGGGAACGGATTCTACCTTGTTTGGCCGATACTGGGGCCGTCCACATTGCGTGATTCAATCGGAAGGGCAGGGGACTTTTTTTTGGATCCTGTAAGCTATGTTTCGCCGGCTGAAGCGTCTATTGGTATCAGGGCATTTGATACGGTCAATAACACCTCATTTCGCATCGGGGATTATGAGTCCCTCAAAAAATCGGCTATAGATCCATACACGGCGCTTCGTGATGTCTATCTTCAGGTCCGGGAGAAAAAGATAAAAGAATAATTTTTGGTTAGTGTCCATCCAGAAATGGTAGGTTCTGGTTTCCGGCAAGGCCCGAGCGAGTTTTCAACCGCAGACATAGCGCGCTATTTCAAGGATTGAAAACGAGCGAGAACGCCTCCGGGGGCCATAAGATGCCGTTTCTGGATGGATACTAGTTAAGCTAATTTCCAGTGTTTGTTCCCGAAAAAAATAGGAAGTTCGGCCGCACATACCGGGCCGACTTTCACAGACCGACCGCTTTGCTCAGCCAGATTGTCACGGATCATTGCTGCGAAGCCCGGAAGGAAAAGGGTTGATTCCGGTGCAATTTGATCCGCTTTTTCTCTGGTGAGTATCTGCATAACCCGTTCGGCTGTCAGAGCTTCATAGACGATAGCCATGTCCACGGTATGACCACAGGATCGGTGAATCCTTTCCCGGCCGGTTAATGGGAAAAAGCCCGGTGGGGCCGGGATTCGGGAGCTGTAACACCTCTATTTCGGGCAAAACTTCATCCGGCTTTGCCGCCCAAAGTAATGAAAGAAAACGCTTTTTTGCAATTTTGCAATGGGAGGGTTTGAGTTGTCCGGAACGGAGTTTGTTCAGAAATTCTTCTCGACTGTGAAACCCGCAAGCCTTAAAGTCATTTGAAGAAATATAAGTATTTATCGGAATGCTTTTTTCATAAAGGTCTGCCCGTAACATTATTTTATCCTTTCTATCCTATGCAAGTTCTAAAGTAAACGGTCGATTTCAGAGGTTAAGCGTTTCATTATTTCTCCGGCTTTCCCCATAAGGATATAATCACTGGTCCCTTGTGTCAGT
>JAFDHQ010000136.1 GCA_019308685.1 Deltaproteobacteria bacterium | reverse complement strand
CACCGCGGCCATCAAACCGGCCAAAGTTACACTGCCGGATGGAAAAGAGGTAAAAAGTGTTGCCGTCAACGAGCCCAGGTGTATGTTCTGCGGCAACTGCTACACCATGTGTCCCTCCATGCCCCTGGCAGATGATGTGGGCGACGGTATCGTGCTCATGGCAGGGGGCAAGGTATCCAACCGGATCAGCGCTCCCAAGTTCTCAAAGGTTGTCGTTGCCTTTATTCCCAACGAAATGCCGCGCTGGCCTCAGATGACAGACTGTATCAAGAAAATGGTAGAAGCCTATGCGGCGGATGCCAACAAGTATGAACGTCTGGGCGAATGGGCGGAAAGGATCGGGTGGGAAAGATTTTTTGAGAAATGTGAACTCGAGTTCACCCATCATCTGATCGATGATTTCCGTGATCCGGCCTATTTTACCTGGCGTCAGACAACGAACTTTAAGTTCTAAATCCAATAAAAACCCGCAGGGGGCACATCACGTGTCCCCTGAACTAAAAGAGACGAGGCTAAATCATGGATCAAGCGGAAGCAACTGAAAAAATCGTAACAGCTTTAAAAAAGAAAAAAGGCAAAACCAAATTTTATTTTAACGATTTGGCTAAAATACTCGGTGAAAAACCGAGAGTTGCCAAAAAGCTGATTAATAAAATGATCGAGGATGAAGTCCTGGAATACTGGTCCAGCGGGAGTACGTCGCTGTATGGGCTCAAGGGGACCGGTAAGCAGGCCGAAGCCGAGCACGAAGAATAATAGAAATATTTTCTGTAATAAAAAGGCCGATCCTGAAAATAGTTCAATTTAAGAACCTCCTTTGCTGCAGGAACCTATGGATTTCCCCAGAATTTTAATTTCAGCCCTGCGGGGAGGATCGGGTAAGACCATACTGTCGATCGGAATCACTGCTGCATGGAAATCGTTCGGCAGACAGATCACACCTTTTAAAAAAGGTCCGGATTATATTGATGCGGGCTGGCTCGCCCTCGCGGCCGGCCGGCCCTGCTACAATCTCGACACCTTCCTGACCCAAAAAAAGCTTATCCTTCAATCTTTTTTCTTACATTCCATAAAAGGCGATATCGCAGTTATAGAGGGGAACCGGGGTCTTTACGACGGGATAGATATCCAAGGGAGCACCAGTACCGCGGAACTGGCGAAACTACTGCAAACGCCGGTGATTCTTTGCATCGATTGTACAAAATCAACCCGAACCATGGCTGCGGCCGTACTCGGATGTATGACATTCGATCCGGATACCCAGATTAAAGGGGTTATTTTAAATCGTGTGGCCGGACCCAGGCATGAGAAAGTCCTCCGAAAAAATATTGAACACTACTGTGATATTCCCGTACTCGGTGCGGTTCCAAAACTCGACTGGCAAAATTTTCCTGAGCGGCACATGGGACTTTTACCCACACCGGAACACGGCTGGGCAAAGGATTCCATCCAAGCCGCATCTCAAATAGCCGGTCAATATCTTGATCTTGAAGCCCTGGCCGCGGTGGCCGGTGATGCCGGCCCGCTTCCTGTTTCAGCCGCTCTTCAAGAAAAAATTCTCGCTGAATCGGAATCTTTGCTTGATTCCGACCCCAAGCTACGACCCAGAGTCGGTATCATCAAGGACTCGGCGTTTCAGTTCTACTATCCGGAAAATATTGAGGCAATCGATGCGGCAGGCGCAGAAATCATATTTATAAGCCCTTTGGATAGCGACACGATTCCATCCATCGATGCCCTTTACATCGGCGGCGGATTTCCCGAAACCCATGCCCAACAACTGGCCCAGAACGTAACATTCAGAGAACAATTAAAGTCTTTGGCAAAACACGGCCTTCCCATATACGCTGAATGCGGCGGTTTAATGTACCTGGGAGAAGAACTGGTTCTGGATGAAACGTCATTTCCCATGACCGGAGTGCTGCCGGTTGTCTTTGGGTTTTCAAAGAAGCCTCAAGGACACGGATACACGGTGGTCACCGTGGAACAACCCAATCCGTATTTTAAGGTCGGCACCGAACTTAAAGGGCATGAGTTTCACTATTCACGGGTTGTAAAATGGCGGGGGACGGACAAAGATCTGGCGTTTAACATGAAAAGAGGCGCCGGTTTTATTCATAATCGTGACGGCGTCTGTTATAAAAACGTTCTGGCAACCTATACCCACATACATGCTCTGGGCACGCCTTCCTGGGCCAAAGCCATGGTTCGTAATGCGATTGCCTACAAAAATAAAATTGCTGTTGCAATTTTATAAAAAAAGTGCGTGCATTCTAAAAAAGAATGCACGCACTTTTAATTTTTAAGCTGAATGGTTATTTATCCTTTTTGGGATGGCACTGTTTGCACGTTACAGGCGCGGCACCCGGGTCCTTGGATTTTAACTTATTGTTTTTGTTGAATTTTTTGTGGCAGCCCTTGCAATTGTCATGAATGGCATTGGCGTGGTATTCGCGTTTTTGTTCCTTTGACAGCCCCTTTGCTTCCTTGCCTTTGATATATCCGGGTTTTTTATGGCATTCGATGCAGTTCTTTACATCGTCACATTCTTTAAGATTGGTCAGCGGTTTATTGTCCTTGTCATGATGACACTCTCCGCAACCGGCTTTGTAAAGGTCGGGATTTTGTTCCACGTATTCCTTTGTGTGCTTGAGGTGTGAAAACGTGACTATAGCCTTAGTGTGTTTGGCATAGGCCTTGTTTTCCATTTTGATCTCATCTTTTAACTCGGTTCCGGCATAAATTCCGGCAACAACAAACAGAGTAGCGATAATAACCACTATCGATGTTACAAGATACCTTTTATTCATAAACACCTTTAACCTCCTTTACGTTTAAGAATGTATTTAAGAGACGCAAAATTATCTATCAACCTGATGCAACTCTGTCAACGATAAAAAGCAGGGCAGACGCATTTGGTTTCGGTTGTAAAGAGATACACCCCGTCGTGAAGCGTTCTCTCTGTATTGGGATTCAAATGTGTTTACCCCGGGATAAAAAAAGATTTTTAAAAAACATTCTTTTTTACAGGATTGAAATGGTATTATTTTATTTTTCTATTTTTTATCGTTATTGTTATCCGCTTCAGAATTCTTTTTTCCGAAAATTCTGGCGCCGACAATACTTACTTCGTAAAGCAATATCAAGGGCAATGCCATCATGACCTGGGTCACAACATCTGGAGGCGTAAAGATAGCGGCACCGATAAAGAATAACAGAAGCGCATACTTTCTGTTTTTCTTTAAAAAGCTTACGGACACCATGCCAAGTCTGGCAAGGAAGGTGATAATCAAAGGAAGTTCAAAAACAATTCCAAAAGCAAATAACAATTTTGAGGCAAAGCTTAAGTACTCCCGCATGGAGGGAAGCGGTCGTATTATTTCAGAGGCAAATCCTAAAAAAAACTTAAAACCGTATGGAAATACGATAAAATATCCGAAAAATGCACCGCCGACAAAGAAAAAAGTGGATAGAAAAATAATGGGGATTAAATGTCGTTTTTCTTTTTCATAAAGTCCGGGTGCAACAAACATCCAGAACTGATAAAAGATTACGGGAGTCGCCAGAATAATGCCTGAAAGAAATGCCACTTTTAAGTAAGTAAAGAACGCTTCGGGAAGACCGGTGAAGATAAGCTTATCGCCGGTTTGCATGACGCTTATCAGGGGACGAGTTAATATTTGAAACAGTTTTTCTTTAAAGCCGTAGGACAAAACAAAACCAATACCCACGGCTATGAAACAGACAATTAGACGTTTTCTGAGTTCTTCGAGGTGTTCGGTAAAAGGGATTTTTTCTTGTTCATCCATCACGTAATGGACTTTCAGAATTTTTATTTTTGATTTGTTTTTCTTTTTTTGCTTCGTTTAAATCAGCAGAAAGGTTTTGATCTTCGGATCCTGAATCGACTTTTACCTCCATAGCCTCCTTGATCCCTTTGCCCATATCATTAAAGGTTGATTTAACTTCTTTTAGTTCATCATCGATTTCCAGAGATTCTTTTAATTCGGATGTGGCTCGTTTAAACTCGGCAAAAGCCCGTCCCAGAGATTTCGCGAGATCGGGAAGTTTTTTAGGTCCAATAACAATCAGTGCGATTGCCAGAATCAATAGCATTTCCGGCATGCCGATGCCGAACATATTTAACTCCTGTGACGTAGAAAAAAGTTAACTAGTGTCCATCCATAAACGGCATCTTTCGGTCCCCGGCGGCGTTCTCGCTTGTTTTCAATCCTCGACATAGCGCGCTATGCCTGCGGTTGAAAACTTGCTCTGGCCTTGCCGGAAACCAAGATCTACCATTTCTGGATGGATACTAACTAAAATTAATAAGTTTCAATATCTAATGGTTTTATAATAAAGAGTCAAGATTAACCCACCCGGATAAACCTGGAAAGTGACTAAAATTTGAAGTGAACTAAAGTGAGCTAAAGTTAACCCGCCACCGACCTTTGGCGGATTAATGTATGTGCCTTTGGCACTATCAATTTAAATAAAAACTGATTTGCGCTGAAAGCGCTTTCCTCAACTTTAGGCATTTTAGATCACTTTAGATCACTTCACACTTTTTTAAGTGATTATTTTTATACATAAAATGCATAAAATTCACAACTAAAATAATAAAAGCTATTAGAGTACATCCGGTTTCAAGACAAGAAAGTAGAGGGTACCGTGGTGTTGCATGTGACCGGCGGCTATTTCCGCATAGGTTCCATCACCCAAGAACAGATCCGCCCGCCCGGGTCCATTGATTGCCCCGCCGGTATCTTGATTCAGTACAAATCGAGAAAAGTCCGACCATTTATGAATTTTTCCGCTACCATTTAATAAGGGCTTGACAGTTTTGATAAAGGCCAGGCCGGCCCGAGGGAACAGATTTCTGTCCAACGCAATGGATCGGCCCGGCGTTAATTTGACTTCCAGGTTGCCCAGGGGACCGTCTTTTTCAATTTTAAAAAATACATAACTTGGATTATGGTTTAAAACGGTATCAACCTCTTCAGGATGGTCGTACAAATACGTACGAATCTTTTGCATAGACATTTCCTCGCGAGGTATTTTACCGGTGTCGATAAGCAGCTTGCCGATGCTCCGATAGGGTCTGCCGTTTGTGGCATGATAATGAACGTGAAGGATGTCGTCGTTATTCAGATAAATTTTGCCGGAACCCTGGATGTGCAAAAAAAACAAGTCAATGCGGTCTTTAAGCCAGGCAATTTCTCTGGTCTTACCCTGAAGAGCTCCCTTATATTCAATGTCCTTTCGGTCGTAATAGGGCACAACCGTTTGGCCGGTGTACCTGCCGGTGATTTGTTTTCCCTTAAATTCCGGTAGAAACAAAGAAAGATTAATCGTCGTCAAATCGCTGGGACGGGCATAAATGGGGAACCGGTACTCGGTCGTTTTTTCCAGACTTCCTTCCAAAGAAGGTTCGTAGTATCCTGTAAAAAAAACCTGTCCCGGATTGCTGCTGCCCAGAGACCGGTAAACCAGGTAATTTGAATGAATGTATTTTTTAAGATCCTGTATTGACGGTTTGGTTTGAATAAAATCCAGAAAATGCTCCATAGATCTTATCATGTGGGCGGCATCAAAAAGGTCTTCGCCAAACCTGAACTTTCTGTCGGCCGGGACTTTATTAAGATACACAATGCTTTGCAGAATGCCATGCTCCAGACCGTCATAGAGTATATCATCAGAAAACTCAGGATATTCTGACGAGTTTATTCGTACAAGAGCACTTTCCATGACCTTGGGCGGTCCTTTTTTAAATAACGCGCATCCAGCGAAAAGGAATGCTAATAAAACGGATAAGAGAATAAATGAGATGTTTCTTTTTGTAATCAAAGGATTCATTTAAAACGGTCTCGTAAAAAGTCAGATTTTGATGGCAAAGAAAAAAGCTCCAAATTCAAGGCGCGCAAATTCCGAGGAATGAGACGTACTTTTAGTACGTTGCAGTGACGAGGAATGCAGCGCAACGCAGAAGTTGGACTTTTTACGAAGCCATCATTTATAATTTAGATGAAAACATGTGTATTAAAAAGAATAAGATGCCGATACAAAACAACAAGAGATATAAAGGCATGGTAACAATATAATTCGATGCTTTTTGAACACTGACCCAAGACAGACTATTGATCCAATCAAAGTGCCCCTGGCCAAAAACACTAACAAGACTTAAGTTTTTGAAAACCATTGTTTCTGCCGTGCCCGTTAATGACGATATGGTTTGAAAAAGTAGTACCACTCCACTGGAGACCCATGAAATTAGACCGATGATAGTATATTTTGACATCATTCACCTCTTGTATTTCTAACAAACAAACCGCTTTTTCCCCCTGATTTTTCAAGAAGGCATATATCAGAGATGGTCATTGCACGATCATAGGATTTGCACATATCATATAGGGTCAACCCGGCTACAGAAACTGCTGTCAGGGCTTCCATTTCAACTCCGGTCTGATTCATAGCACGAACAGCGGCTTGGATTCTGATGGAGTTTTTCACCTTGTCCGGGAAAAAATTCACGGCAATATGGGTTATATTTAAGGGGTGGCACATGGGAATAAGATCCGAAGTCTTTTTTGCGGCCATGATACCGGCGATTCTTGCCGTCTCAAGAACATTCCCCTTTTTAGCCGTCTGCTTGAGTATTTTTTCAAGCGTTTCCTGATTCATGGAAACAGTCCCCTGGGCCACGGCAACCCGCAATGTGGCTTTCTTATCCGATACATCCACCATCCGAACCTGTCCCTTTTTGTCAATGTGGGTGAATTCTTCCATAACTCACTCCATTTCTAATGGATATAGTAAGGGTTTTTTTCTATTATTTATATGATATACCTTATTCAAAATAATAATGAAACCCTTCCATTGGACAAAAATAGTAGAATTTATACAGTCGTTCCCCCTTTTTTATGCGGATTAAATAGGGATCCTGTTCATGGTGTAACTTTTTTTCCCTTGGACTTTTACGTAGCTTTTTGATATCCGCAGTTTTTTTTCGTTACGGCTTTACCGGTTTATATTATGC
>JAFDHQ010000008.1 GCA_019308685.1 Deltaproteobacteria bacterium | reverse complement strand
CGCCATTATAGAAAGCTCCATGATAGATATTATGTATGAAATTCCTTCTATGGAGAATGTAAAGGAATGTGTCATCGGAGAAGATACGGTGATCAACAAAGAGGACCCCATTCTTTTATTCGAGCAGCCCAAAAAACAAGCACAAGACAGCTAATTTTGCCCATCCATAAATCTATATTGGGCACAAATTAAGTTTCCAATGCAGAAATTGGCAATTTTTCGCAAGGTCAAGGAGATCAAGGAATTACGCGGAGGCGTGCAAGTGGTACGCCGCACAAGTAATTCCGCAGATTGACGCAGAGATTGCGGAAAAGGGCCATTTCTGGATGGAAACTAATCAGAGGTATAACTTACGATGATTAACTTACCGAAATTTTTTAAAGATAATGATCCCGATGTGCCGGAGTTACTGCTCCCGCTAATCAGAGGTATAACTTACGATGATTAACTTACCGAAATTTTTTAAAGATAATGATCCCGATGTGCCGGAGTTACTGCTCCCGTTACTTCCGCTTAGAGATATCGTGGTCTTTCCACACATGGTTGCCCCCCTTTTTGTGGGACGTTCAAAATCTGTGAAAGCCCTTTCTGATGCAATGAACAACGATAAAAGAGTGTTTCTTGCCACTCAAAAAAAGGCGGGTATTGACAACCCTACGGAAAAAGACATCAGCCAGATCGGTACTATTGCAAAGATACTGCAGCTTCTTCGGCTTCCGGACGGTACGGTAAAAGCTCTGATTGAAGGGAAGACCAGGGCTTCCATTGTCCGTTTTATCAAAAACCCGGAGTTTTTGCAGGTGGCGCTGATACCGGTCTCTGAAACCGATGTATTGCCGGCCGAGGGCGAGGCGTTGATCAGGGCGATTCATGAGAGTTTCGATGAATATGCCAAAGTAAACAAAAACATCTCAAAAGATCTCGTAAAGACGGTTTCTGAAATTTCAGATCCTTCAAAGTTGACAGACACGGTGGCGGCCCATTTTTCTTTTAAAATAGATGATAAACAGCGTCTATTGGAAGCGGTCGTTATGGAGGAGCGGTTGTCTCTTCTGTTGAGTCTGATAAAGATGGAAATCGATATATTCAAGATGGATCAGAGGATAAAAAACCGTGTCAAAAAACAGATGGAAAAAACCCAGAAGAATTATTATTTGAATGAACAGATGCGGGCCATCAAAAAAGAGATCGGAACAGAAGATGACAATAAAGGCGAGCTGAACGATCTCGAAAAGCGAATCAAGCGCAAAAGGATGTCAAAGGAAGCCGCGGCTAAGGTCAGACAAGAGTTCAAAAAGCTTAAGATGATGACACCTATGTCGGCCGAAGCAACGGTGGTTCGAGGCTATATCGATTGGTTGATCAGTCTTCCCTGGTTTGAAAAGAGTAAATTCCGAAAAGATATTGAAGAAGCAGATAAAATACTGGAAGAAGATCATTACGGGCTGGAAAAGCCAAAACAGCGTATTCTCGAATACCTTGCCGTACAGACGTTGGTCAACAAGATCCGGGGGCCGATACTTTGTTTTGTGGGGCCTCCCGGCGTGGGAAAAACCTCTTTGGCCAAATCTGTTGCCAGAGCTACGGGAAGAAAATTTATCCGTCTTTCCCTGGGAGGTGTTCGGGATGAGGCTGAAATTCGGGGACATCGGCGAACCTATATTGGCGCAATGCCCGGTAAAATTATTCAGTCTCTGAAAAAAGTCGGTGTTAACAATCCGGTATTTTGCCTTGATGAAGTTGATAAAATGAGCATGGATTTCCGGGGTGATCCTTCGGCCGCTCTTTTAGAGGTCCTTGATCCGGAACAGAATTACAGTTTTAATGACCATTATCTTGATGTAGATTATGATCTTTCGGACATTCTTTTTATTACGACAGCCAATACGCTGCCCGAGATACCCCTGCCCTTACAGGACAGAATGGAAATTATTCGTTTGCCCGGCTATGCCGAATATGAAAAATATTATATCGCCAGAGACTTTCTTTTATCCAAGCAGATCGAGATGAATGGACTTAAAGATAAAAATGTACATTTTTCCAAGGAAGCTGTCTTAACAATTATCCGGCGATATACACGAGAATCAGGGGTTAGAAACCTTGAGCGCGAAATTTCTTCAATATGCCGAAAAATCGCCCGTAAAGTGATAAAGGATAAAGAAAGCAGCGGTTTTAAGGTAACCGCAAAATCTGTGCAGAAATACTTGGGGCCGCCGCGCTTTAAAGAGCTTCAGATTGAGGAAGACGATCAAGTCGGAATTGTTACCGGGCTTGCCTGGACACAGGTGGGCGGAGAATTGCTTTGTGTCGAAACCCTGATTATGCCTGGCAAAGGGAAATTGACCATGACCGGTAAACTGGGAGATGTGATGAAAGAGTCTGCTCAGGCAGCCGTAAGCTATGTTCGATCACGCGCCGACTACCTCGATGTAGATAGTAAATTTTACCGGAAATTTGACATTCATATTCATATACCTGAAGGCGCCATTCCAAAAGACGGGCCTTCGGCCGGGATTTCAATGTGTACATCTCTGGTCTCGGCCCTTCTGAAAAGACCTGTTTTTCATGATATTGCCATGACCGGTGAAATAACGTTGAGGGGACGTGTTCTGCCTGTCGGTGGAATAAAAGAGAAAGTTCTGGCTGCTCACAGAGGTGGCGTCAAGAAAGTTCTTATTCCCAAAGAAAACGAAAAGGATTTAAAGGATATACCCCCCACGGTGTTAAAAGAGCTTGAGATTGTTTTGGTGGAGCACATGGACGAGGTTTTGCCTCATTCATTGGTTTTAAATGAAGAGGATTCTATTTTTAAAAAAAGCGATATGCCTTTTGACATCATGGAAAAAGAAGTTGATATAGAGCAGCGGTCCGCTTTAATATAACTTAAAATCTGCATTAACTCTTTTCGAAAAAATTTAATCTTGACTTCATGCGGGTAAATTGTTAGCGGTACACTGCTTTAAAAATTTGATTAACCTAAAATTCGCTAAAAAGGAATAAGGGCGGGTAGCTCAGTTGGGAGAGCATCGGCCTTACGTCACAGGTTCAAGCCCTGTTCCGCCTACCATTTGGGGGTGTAGCTCAGTTTTGGTTAGAGCGCCGGCCTGTCAAGCCGGAGGTCGCGAGTTCAAGTCTCGTCACTCCCGCCATTTTAATGGAAGCCTATCATGTAAGTGATAGGCTTTTTTATTATGAGCGGTTCTTTCTTTGGTTTTTTTCTCTAACACTATCGCTCATAAATCCTATCATTTCCTCCCTAGTGTCCGTCCATAAATGAGGATTTTTGTTCAAGATCAAGGCATGTGAAAAAAATAACCACCCCGGTACGATCTGCCGGACCTACGGGGCAGGCAGGCATATGTTTAATATTCTGAGGATTTATTCGCCACCGAACTTTGGCGAATTAATCTTTTGAGCATAACGCAGAGACTTGTCCGCCTCCGGCGGATTGGGCAAAAAGACCATTTATGGATGGAAACTAATTAGAGATTCAACCGATTTACTAAGGCTTCGAGATAAATCGATTTCATTTGTTGACTGGCCATTGCCTGTTTAATGGGCGGCAGTTTAAGAATAACCCCTAAAACTGCGGCCATGGCCCGGTAGCTCTTTAATACCTGATTGTCGAAGATCAAATCCTGAAGCTTGCCGCGCTCAATGGCCATGACCACGACTCTGTGGGCGGTATTCAGGGGCGTAATCACCCTCTGATCTCTGGGTTGCAAGTGAATACAATCCTCGGGACAGACCCGGGCACAAACGCCACATCCCAGACAAATTTCTTCGTTAACCCGTGCCTTTTTCTTTTTGGGATGATGAGGATCGTTGGCCGAAACCAGGCTCATGGCTTCAACCGGGCATACGGTTACACATTTTCTGCACCCTGTACATGTCTCATCTTGAATTTTTGGGATGAAATTAGTGGTATGAACCGGCTGCAAAATCGCAAATTTCCGGGCGGTAATCATGGCTTCGCAGCAGCATCCGCAGCAATTGCAGATAAAATTCACATCCTTTCGAACATTGTCACCGAATTGTACCAAATTGTGTGAATAAGCCGTTTCCAGCAGCTCCATGCATTCGGACACCTCCACCGATCGGGCATAGTCATACTTTATCAGAGATGAAGCCGCCGCGTTAAAGGTCATGCATATTTCTTTGGGCGCATCACAGTCCCGACCCATGTGGGACATTTTATGACGGCAATAGCATGTGCTGATCCCGATGTGTGAAGCGGTTTTAATGACTTGGGTCGCCCTTTCATAATCAAAGATCTGCAATGCGTTCTCATTTGAAAGAACCGGCTCATGAACAAAAACCCGCCCCAGCTTAGTTTCTCCGACAAGAAACAGATTCTTAATAAAATCCTCTTCAACATTGAGATACTGGTAAAACAGTTCGCTCAATAGCTTCTGATTAATATCATCTCTGATACGCATCAGGGAGAATTCAAAAAATCCCGCCATAGGGGGCGGCAGGCAGTAAACCTGACTGCCGTTCTCCTCGATATCCATTAAAATCGCCCGGCCACACAGTTGATCCAAAATTTTCCGGGTGCTGACTCCGTCCATATTCCATAAATGGGCGGCTTTTTCAGCAGAAAACGGTCTCAAAGGTAACAGGGATAACAATTTGGCCTCTTTTTTGCTAAAAAGCATTTCTAGAATTTTATATAATAATTTTGAAGGAGGCGCCCCCTGGGGAAATCGGTTCAAACGATCTACCAGCTGTACATATCCGGATTTTATGGTGTGATGGGCCATAACCACCTCTAATTAGATTTCAATCGTTTTTAAATATTCGACGGCTTCCGGAATTTCCCGTTCGCTGAAAACCCGAATATTATTTTCTTCCAGAAGAATAGTGGTAATGCCTTTGCCTGGTTTTTTAATTCCGGAAAAGCTTCCGTCGTAAATATATGTGCTGCTGCACGACGGGCTGCCATCTTTCAGAACGGCGAGATTGATTTTGTGTAAGCGGGCAAGCTCAAGCGCTTTTCGAGCACCGGTCAAAAAATATCGGGTAACATCTTTTCCTTTAATGTTCATGACCCTTGAATTTCCATGCAGTACCGTACTTCCGTCCGGACCGGAGATTTCCGAGCAAGGTCTGGGCACCGGAAGCCCGCCTCCAACTTCGGGACAGCAGGGTACCAGACGTCCCTGAAGTTTCCAATCCTCTAACACACGGCTTTTATAAACCTTAAGCCGTCCGTTGAACCGCACATTCTCTCCAATTAAGCAGGCGCTGACAAGTATTTTTTTCATTTTCATCCATAGTTATTACCGTTGAGTCTTCCGTTTGAACGGTAACCATAAACTCTATTTCATAGAGTTTCAAGTTTTACTTATGGGTTCTCATATCCGTGGGTGGAGATAATACATAAAATTAGTGATACCCCCCGTAAAAATTAGGCGGTCTCCACTAGAGGCGTTATGTTCTCAGAATTTATTATTTGACAGATCCTTACAATTATTATATTTGAGGATGTTTTTTATTTTAATTTTCAAAACCGCCTAAACAACTGGAGAAAGGTATATGGATTTTTGGAGGGTTCCACTTGACGCGGACACCATAAAAGTCTCTCTGGGCATCGTGCATATCCTGGAGGATCGATGTAAAGGATGTGGATACTGTATCGAGTATTGTCCCAAGCAAGCTCTTGAACTTTCAACAAAATTCAACCAAAAGGGGTATCATCCCCCTGTTGTTGTAAAGCCCGAGGAATGTGTAAACTGCCATTACTGCGAGATCATTTGCCCGGAGTTTGCCATTTTTTCAGTAGAGAGTCCGCCCATAACCGAACCCGGCCGGGCCGGAACCCACCCTAATTCTGCGATAAAGGTAAAATAAAAGACCTATGAAACCAGCAGTGCTTACCGGTGAATATTTTATGACAGGTGACGTTGCCTGTGCGGAAGGCGCATTGGCGGCAGGATGCCGTTTTTTTGGAGGATATCCCATAACACCTGCCACTGAGATTGCCGAACGAATGGCACTCCGGCTTTCTCATGTTGACGGATGTTTTATCCAGATGGAAGACGAAATCGGTGCCATGGCCGCCGTTCTGGGTGCATCATGGGGCGGTGTAAAAAGCATGACCGCCACTTCCGGTCCCGGATTCAGTCTTATGATGGAAAATATCGGTTTGGGGATTTGTACAGAAACCCCCTGTGTGGTGGTCAATGTTCAGCGCGGCGGTCCCTCCACCGGTCTTCCCACACATGGTGCCCAAAGCGATATGATGCAGGCCCGATGGGGGTCACACGGTCACTATGAAATCATTGCCTTAGCTCCGTCCTCACCTCAGGAAATCTTTTATTTAACCATTACAGCGTTTAATCTAAGTGAAAAATACCGGTTGCCGGTTCTCATCATGACCGACGAAATTGTCGGGCATATGAGTGAAAAAGTCATTATACCCGAGGCAAAATTAATTGAGATCGTATCGCGTCCCAGGCCCAAAGGTAGAAAAGACCGCTTTAAGCCCTTTGCACCCGGACCCAATGGTGTCGCACCCATGCCGGCGGCGGGGGAAGGCTATAACCTGCATATTACCGGTCTGACCCACGATGAAAAAGGGTATCCGGTAATGGCCGTAGAAACCCAGACAGAGATGGTGGCCCGAATTACCGAAAAAATCCAAAGAAATTTAGATGACATCATTCGGACAGATGATTTCCTTCTGGATGATGCTGAAATTGCCGTCATATCTTATGGGGTTTCGGTCCGAACCAGTATGGCCGCTGTGGCTGAAGCAAGAAAATTGGGAATCAAGGCCGGACTTTTGCGTCTGGTAACGATCTGGCCGTTTCCCGAACATCAGATTTGCAAGCTGGCAGATAGAGTCAAGGGATTCGTGACCGTGGAAATTAATCTGGGTCAAATCCATCGGGAAGTTGAACGATGCGTCGGGGGCAAGGTTCCTATATTTTTAGTGGGCCATCCCGGCGGGACGATTATCCATCCGGACAGCGTTGTTAACCTGTTGAAAGAGGCCTTTTAAACCATGCAAGAAATCCCGAAACCATCCAAAAAACAACCCTGTCATCCCCTGGATGATCTTATCCGCACGGATCGCATTCCCCATATCTGGTGCCCGGGGTGCGGGATTGGAACGGTGTTCTCTTCGTGTCTGGCTGCTCTGAAAGGAAGCGGTATCAATCTTGGAAAAACGGTGATGGTTTCGGGAATCGGGTGTTCGGGTCGTGCCGCCGGTTATGTTAAGCTGGATTCCTTTCATACCACCCACGGTCGGGCCATACCCTTTGCCACCGGATTAAAACTGGCCAACCCTGAACTGAACATCGTGGTGTTCAGCGGTGACGGCGATCTCTTTGCCATCGGCGGAAACCATTTTATCCATGCCGCCCGGCGGAATATGGATATGACGGTTATCTGTGTAAATAATTTAAATTATGGCATGACCGGCGGCCAGGTCGCTGCGACCACACCTTACCTGGCCAAATCCACAACAACACCGGTGGGAAATCCGGAAACCCCGTTTAATCTGCCGCTAATGGCCTATGCGTGCGGCGCCACCTACGTGGCCCGATGGACCATGCTGCACACCAGAGATCTTACGGATTCCATAACAGAAGCGATTGGTAAAAAAGGGTTTTCCTTTATTGAAGCCCTTTCACCCTGTCCGGTCAATTACGGTCGACGCAATAAACAAAAACCTTTGGATATGCTAAAAGTATACCAGAAAAAAGCGATCATCAAAAATGATGCAGATCCTTCTACACTGGATATAGACTTTGAAAAGGGCATTATTTTGGGCAAATTTGTCGATGTGGATCGACCCACGTTTATTGAGCATTATGACAAGATCTACCGGCCGAGCCGTCTTCAAGAAAACGTTCCGGGGTTGAACTCATGACCGACTCTCAAAATCATCAACAGGGAAAAAAGGAAATTATAATTACCGGCTTTGGCGGGCAGGGCATTGTCCTTGCGGGTATTATCCTGGGAAAAGCGGCTGCCATTGGTGAACACATGGAAAGCACGCTGGTTCAGTCATACGGGCCTGAGTCTCGTGGGGGGTCCTGTAATGCTCAGGTTGTCATTTCCCGTGAAATGATTCATTATCCCTATGTAAGTCATCCGGATATTTTGGTGTGCATGTCTCAATCGGGCTATGATAAACTGATCGATCAGATCAAGGAAAAAGGAACGTTAATTATCGATCAGGATCTGGTTCGCCCGGGCCGTGGATTAACATGCGACTTTTTTTCTATTCCTGCCACCGGCATGGCCGAAGCGCTGGGACGGGTTATGATCGCCAATATCATTATGCTCGGTTTTTTAACCGCCGTCACAAATGTTATTTCCATGGATGCCGCCCAAAAATCCGTCTTGGAATCCGTTCCAAAAGGCACTGAAAAACTGAACACGACGGCCTTTCAAAAAGGTCATGACTATGGCCTGGCCACACTCAAGGGACGACAGAAAAAGGCTGCCGGTCAAGCAGGAGCGATGTCATGAAACGTCCCAAAGAACGGCTTCACCGGGTCACCGTTATTGGTGCGACGCCCGCCGGTATCGCTGCAACCAACAAGCTCGGAGAACTGGGCATTCCCCTCACCCTTGTGGATTCGGATTACGATCTGGATAAAAAACTTTCCCGGGATGAATGGATTCTGAAATCAGGCATTCCGTTGAACCATGCCCATCGACCAGGGCTGATCAGAATTTTAAGAAACCCTGCCATTCGATGTATCTTTCCCGCAACAGTTTCCTCCATTAAGCATAATCGCCAAGGATTCCGTGTTCACCTAAATATTGCCCAAACCTTTGTGGATCCAGACAAATGCACCCTTTGCGGTCGTTGTGTCGAAATATGCCCGGTTTTGCTTGCCGACGGAGAAAAAGCCATCCAAATTAACAGTCAACGAAGCCTTCCCGGCCGGCCAGTCATGGATAAACGACGCCGGCCGCTCTGCCAGGAAAACTGTCCGCTGGGAGTGAACGTCCAGGGCTATATCGCCCTTGTAAAAGCCGGCAGGTTTACCGAAGCGCTTGACTTGATCAGGGAAAATAACGTGTTGCCCGGCATCTGCGGACGCATTTGCACCCACCCCTGTGAGGCCGTCTGCAGAAGGGGTGACCTCGATGAACCCGTTGCCATCATGGATATTAAGCGATTTGTGGCAGACCATGAGCGCATCCATCCCAGAGATATACCCGCCGGTAATGTTCGAAAAAAGTCGGGAAAAATTGTTATTATCGGCTCAGGTCCGGCTGGAATTGCCGCCGCTGCAGACCTGGCCCGATTCGGCTATGAGGTCACGGTTTTCGAAAAAGAGAAAGAAGTGGGCGGGTTGCTCCGCTACGGAATTGGTCGCCATCGTTTGCCCAGGGATATCATTGATAATGATCTTGAATATATTAAGAAACTGGGCGTACAATTTATTACCGGGCGTTCCGTGGATCTGGCCCGTGACATGGATGTGCTCAAAAAAGACTTTGACGCTGTCATTCTCTCCATTGGGACGGGGGCTGATCTAAAATTAGGTGTGCCCGGAGAAACGCTGGAAGGTGTTGAAAATTGCCTCTCTTTTTTGGGACGCTTTTATCGCAACCCAATAAAAGTATTCGATGAAAAAGTAGCGGTGATCGGGGACGGCAACGCCGCATTTGACCTGGCCCGTACCCTGTTGCGTCTGGGTGCCCGTGTCACCATTTTATCCTGGTTTCCTGAAGATTTGATCCCTGCCCATTCAGAAGAAATTCGGGCCGCTAAAGAAGAAGGAATTCTCATTCGGGACTGCACCCAGACCGTTGCGTTTTTAGGTCAAAACGGAAAGCTCAACGGACTGCGTTGCATGACCACTCAACCCGGAGAACCCGATGCCCAGGGTATCCCCTGGCCGGTTATTATTCCGGATCGTCCGCCCTTTGAACTTGAGTTTAACCGGGCGTTTGTTGCCATCGGTCAACGGGGGGCTTTGCAGAGCCATAACCCTTCGTTCGGATTTAATGTTTCAACACGGGGCTTGATTGAGGTTGATGAATATTTGCGCACGAATTTACCGGGTGTTTATGCTGTCGGCGATTCGGTTTCAGGACCCTCATCCGTTGTCAACGCCATGGCCGAAGGCCGGCGGGTTGCCCGTATGGTTCATGGCGATATTTGTAAAACGGAGGTCTTTTCTCCCGATCTCTTACGGCCGGAGGACAAAGATTTTCCGGAAATTCCGGCGGATATACCTTCACAGGCACGAACGATCATGCCGGAAAGGCAGCCTGCGGTTCGCAAGGATAGTTTTTCGGAAGTGTCCATGGGCTTGAGTGAACAACAGGTTCTTTTGGAAGCCGACCGATGTCTTCAATGCGGCGTTTGCAGTGAATGTCTCCACTGCGTTGATGCCTGTGGGGCCATTCAAGCCATAAACCATTCTCAATTGCCGGAAGAGACCAATGAGCAAACCGGCGTGGTCATTATTGCAGACCCGAAAATTTCTCCGACGGTGAAGGGGGATGATGTCATTCGAGTGTACGGGCCCAAAACGGCAAAACCGGATGTTAACGCCATGTTTATTCGCGGCTTTGCAGCGGCTTCCCGGGCCATGATATTGCTTGGGGGAACCTTTCAACGGCCAAAGGGTTATGGGTTGTCGTTTTCTACCCCTGATCCGGGGCTTTCCCCGGAAATCCGTATGGGAATTTTTGTTTGCAAATGTAACAATGCCTTTGGATGGCTTGATGATATGAGTCAATATGTCGCGGGATTAGAGTCTCAAGATGATGTGGTCCATGCCCAGGTTGTAAACTCGGCCTGTACCCATGAAGGAACATTGAGTATTATCCGGACCATTCGTGAAAAAGGACTCACCCGAGTGGTACTGGCGTCCTGTGTCTGCTGCCCGCTCAACTTTATTTGCAGTGCCTGTACGGACCAGCGAAGCCGGCTGAAAAACGCCTTATTTACCGGAACAGGGATCAGTCGCTCAATGGTGCAGACCTGCAACTTGAAAGGAGAAGTCCTTCGTCTTTTAAAACGGAGCCCTTCCCTGGCTTTGAAAAAATTTGCCGGATTCATTGATCGTTCCATGAATCGGGCCAGAAGATTGAAACCGATTCCGGATCTTATTAGAAACTATAATTTCACCACGGCGGTCATCGGGACCTCCGAAGTCGCCAGAAGCAGTGCATTGACCCTTGCTGAAGTAGGACTGGAGGTTTTTTGGTTCCCACGAACGCAAGAACCACCGGTAGAAATTCTTGATCATCCCAATGTGCACAGCTTCGGAGGCTTTACCGTCAAAGAATTGAGCGGGACGCTGGGTAATTTTCACATCATCGCAGAATCCGGTGATTCCCGACAGATAATGACGGTGGGGACGGTTATCCTGGATGAAAAGTCCAGAAAGAAAATTAAGTATATTCACCAGGAAGGTCTGCCGGGCCGAACCGTGTCATCTTCCATGCAGGAAATGGGCGTGCCCGGAGTACCCTTCTTTTATCCGGGTGCAACGGCCATTTCCGGACTTTTTCTGGCTGAACCCACGGGCATCAATGTCTCTAACCAGAAAAAAGGAGCTGCCGCCGCCGCCCAGGCAGCAGCCATTATGCCGCGCGAACCGCGTCATAACAAGGGATATACTGTTGAAGTGGATGAAAGCCTGTGCCGAAGTTGTGGACGCTGCATCCGCGTGTGTCCCTATCAGGCGGTGACATTGCACAAAAACGCTATAGACGGATGGGCCGCCTGGGTGGACGAGACCCTATGCAAAGGCTGCGGCAATTGTATTTCCGTATGTCCCACCAGTGCCGTGGACAGCCCGTATCGTAACCAGGATTTTCTCGAACAGACCATTGAAAAAATATTGCTGACGTAAAAAATGGACGACTTCAAAATAATCTTATTTTTATGTAACTGGGGCCCCCATACCGCTTTTCAAACACTCCAGGACAATGGCAGTGAAATTCCGGATCAGATTAGTATGATTCGAATTCCCTGCACCGGAAGAATCAGCAAATCCCTTCTGTTTAGAGCGTTTGAAATGGGCGCGGACGGTGTGGTTTTGTTAGGGTGCCAACCCGGAACCTGCCGATACGGTAGCGGTACGGCCACGGCCCGCGAAAATACCGAAGATACGCGGGATATTATTGGAATGCTGGGTTTGGGAAAAGAACGGTTGGGACATGCCACATTTCTTCCGGATGAGTCGGATCTATTACTGCAATTTTTGAATGATTTTTGTGATCAAATCCGGTCATTGGGACCGAGTCCCCTGTTGCCGATCCCCATGCCGGAATCAGAAAGTGTCAGCAGGGAGTCTGTAGCCGAGATCGTTTCTTATCATGATGCCTTTGCCTGTCAGGACTGCGGGAAATGCTCTTCCGCCTGTCCCCTGGCATTGATCGGCAAACCATTCTCGCCAAGGGAGCTGGTCAATTCCATTATTGCCGGTAATATTGACTCTCCTTCTGTAAACAAAGATATTTGGTCATGCCTGACCTGCGGCCTCTGTTATGACCGCTGCCCGTCGGCAGTTAATTTTCCAGAGTTTATCCGAGATATTCGCCATGTTGTTAGAAAAAACGGAGGGAATGCCCGTGAGGCGCACGGCGGATTTTTTCAGTCTCTGATGCGCGCCATGACATGGCCCGGGCTTAAAACACAGCGATGGGATTGGCTGCCTAAAGATGTAGATCTTGATGCCAAGAGTAAGATCCTTTTTTTCGGCGGTTGTGCACCGTATTTTGACATATTTTTCAGAAATCATCTCAACGTTGAAACCACTAATATCATAGAAGATAGTCTTCGACTTTTGAATTTCTTCGATATTAAACCGGCCCTGTTCAAGGATGAGCGATGTTGCGGACACGACCTCCTCTGGTCGGGAGACGAAGAAAATTTTTTAAAATTAGCCAAAATGAATGTAGACTCGATTCATAACCTCGGAATTGAGGAGGTGATTACGGCGTGTCCGGAGTGTTATAGGACATTGGCCCATGATTACCCGAAACATGGGATACCATTAAATTTTAAGGTCACCCACATCTATGAACTGCTGGAAAAAGAGATCGGCAAAGGAGCGATAGATTTTAAAAAAATTGACAAAAAGATAACCTTCCAGGATTCGTGTCGTTTAAACTGGCTTGAAAAACCTGCGGACCTTCCCAGAAAATTGATTCGGCGCCTCAAGCCAATCCGCTTCAGGGAAATGCAGAATAACGGCAGTGCTGCCATATGTTGCGGGAATTGCGCCTGGACCGGATGTGATGCGTTCAGCAAGGCACTTCAGGTCAAACGCTTGAGACAGGCCCATGATACAGAAAGTGAGCTTTTGGTCACCGCCTGCCCCAAATGTCAGATTCATCTCCGCTGTGCCATGGAAGATCCTTTTCTCGGAGAAGAACTTAATATGGAGATGATAGACTTGACCGGTATCATTGCGAAAACCATTTGCTGGGAGTAACCGTTATTACGGGAGCAATTTTGGGTAACATCTCAATAATATCAGTGGGCGGGTCAATATGATTATTTCAGCCACCAGAACTCATTAGGAAGTTACCATTTTGGAAATTATCTTTTTGCAAACACTTGGACATTGAAAATTTGATATAGGGAAAAAAATGGAACCTGCACCTTCAATAAATACAAAACCGCAGATGCGTATCGGTGTCTATGTCTGTCATTGCGGCTCAAATATCGCTCAGACGGTGAACTGTTCAAAAGTTTCTGATACAGCGTCCAGGCTTAAGGATGTTGTTATTTCAAAGGATATCGCTTATGCCTGTTCCGAGCCGGGTCAACAGGAAATCCTACAGGATATTGAGGAACACGATTTGGAGCGTATTGTGGTTGCCTCCTGTTCACCGAGACTTCATGAACCCACTTTTCGACAGATGATGAAATCCGCCGGTCTTAATCCATACCTTTTGGAAATGGCCAATCTCCGTGAGCAATGCAGCTGGGTCCATTTGAATGAACCGGATGCAGCAACACAAAAGGCTGAAGACCTTGTAAAAATGGCCGTGTCCCGGGCACGATTGCTCCAGCCGCTTGAACAAGAAAAGCTGCCGCTTACCAAACGATCCCTGGTCATCGGCGGAGGTATTGCCGGTATTCAGGCTTCCCTGGATCTTGCAGACAACGGTTATGAGGTCCTGCTGGTGGAAAAAAATGCTTCCATCGGCGGAACCATGGCCCAGCTTGACAAAACCTTTCCCACCATGGACTGTTCTATCTGAATTCTGGGTCCTAAGATGACGGATGTCGGTCGGCATCCCCGGATAAAATTGTTCACCCTGAGCGAAATAGTAGATATTAAAGGCTATGTGGGCAACTTTGATATAAAGATATTAAAAAAAGCTCGTTATGTGTCGGAGCAAGAGTGCACGGCATGTGGAGACTGCGCTGCGGTTTGCCCCGTGGTTCGTCCCGACGAGTTCAATCTGGGACTGTCATCGCGCAAGGCTGTTTTTACCCCTTTTCCCCAGGCGGTTCCCTCGGCCTATGTCGTCAATGTTAATGAATGCCTGGGGCACAACCCCGTGGTTTGCGCAAAATGTCTCGAAGCCTGTGAAAAGGGATGCATCAATTTTCATATGTCCGATGATGAAATCGAGGAACGTGTGGGATCCATCATCGTGGCGACCGGACTGGAGCCTTATGATCCCACGGAGCTTGACGAATACGGATATACAAGATTCGAAAATGTCCTTACCAGTCTTGAATTTGAACGCCTCATCAATGCCGGGGGTCCTACCAAAGGAAAACTGATCCGCCCCACAGACAGAAGACGTCCCAAATCCGTCGGGTTTATTCAGTGTGTGGGCTCACGTTCCGCCAGGAAAGGCAGCAGCTATTGCTCCAACACCTGCTGTATGAACACCATTAAAAGCACACTGGTACTCAAAGAACATTACCCTGATATTGACATAAAGGTTTTTTATATCGATATTCGTGCATTTGGCAAAGGATTCGAAGATCTCTTTATGCGCAGCCGTCGCCTGGGAGTGCATTACCTGAGAGGTTTGCCGGGCAACGTTGAAGAACTGCCGGATCACCGCATGCGGGTTGCGGTCGAAAATACGGTAACCGGCAGGCTGGAATTTTTCGATCTTGACATGCTCGTCTTGGCTCTCGGAATGAAACCGTCCAAAAGTACCCGGGGGCTCCAAGAAATGCTGGGGCTTCAGCTAACCCCCGACGGTTTTTACCTGGAAGCTCATCCCAAGCTCCAACCGGTTGACGCGGCCGCTCGAGGAATTTTCTATGCGGGATGCGCCGAGAGCCCCAAGGATATCAAAGACAGCGTTACACAGGCTTCAGCCGCCGCCGTCCGCGCCATTCGCCTAATGCATACAGGAGAAATCTACACGGAACCCATTACTTCCCAAATAGATCCGGAAAAGTGCAACGCTTGCGGCAAGTGTGTTGAAATTTGTCCCTATAATGCCATTACCAAAGGTATCAGAAAAAAGACGCCGTGTGTCGTGAATACGGCGGCATGCGCCGGCTGCGGCACTTGTGCTGCGGAATGCCCTTATGACGCCATTGTTATGAACCATTTTACAGACGATCAGATTAACAATCAAATTGATTCCATGCTCGAAAAAAGTTCGCGGGAAAAAATTCTGGTATTTGCTTGCAACTGGTGCTCATATGCCGGCGCGGATTACGCGGGGGTTTCACGTCTTCAATATCCCCCAAATGTTCGGATTATCCGGACCATGTGCTCCGGCCGAGTTGACGAGAAATTTATCTTTAACGGTTTTCTAAACGGTGCGCCGGTTGTTCTGGTCAGCGGATGCCATATGGGTGACTGTCATTATATTGATGCCAATCGCTGGACCGAAAAAAGAGTTAAAAAGATTCGAAAGAAAATGGAGAAACTGGGAATCCGGCCCGAACGGCTCCAGCTCGAATGGATCAGTGCGGCAGAAGGGAGTCGATTTGCCGAGATAATGGCAAGGATGGAAAATCTTCGTCAGAGGGTATCCATACAAGAGATTTCAGAAACCATTGAGATCCTGAAGAATCAGGAAAAAATGACCCAAAACTGAATCATAACCAAAAGTTTCAAAGAGCCACGCCATCCCCATAAACCATACTCGCCGGCATGATTTCCTTTCCAAGTTTATTCTTTTTTATTATCTTAAAAAAGAGTGAGCTTTTCTAGTGTATAGGAGGAAGACATAATGGAAGACTGGGTCCAACAACTCCAAAACAGCGTCAACACCCTTGATAGATTGAAGTCCGTTGTCAAGGTCTCCCTGGAAGAAGAAGGGGCCATAACGACTCTAAATACAACATGGGGAACCACCCCTTATTTTGCTTCTTTGATGGATCCGGATAACCCGGGTTGCCCCATACGCAAACAGGTTATCCCTTCCATGAAAGAAACCGAGAATCGATATGGAATGCTAAATTACCTGGTCTGGGAAGAAAACCGCGATACCGGGGAGGTCAGGCCCGACTGTATCGCCCGGCAGTATCATGACCGAATCGCCTTTACCGTTACGGATGTCTGCGCAAATTACTGCCGTCATTGTTTTCGTAAAGAGCTCGTGCTTGATCGTGAGCTCAAGCTTCGCTTTGATTTGGAAGAGGGTCTCGCGTGGATCCGTAAACATGAAGAGATTCGGGATGTTCTCATTACCGGCGGCGACCCTTTTATCCTTTCGGATCAAAAGATTGAATATCTTATCCGCAAGCTGAGAGAGATCTCTCACATAGAGATAATTCGTTTTGGAACCCGCACACCCATTGTTTTGCCCCATCGAATAACCGACGGTCTTAAAAAGATTCTGAGTAGTTATCATCGGGTGTCCATCTGGGTGAACACTCAATGTAATCATCCCAAAGAAATTACGGATAAGACGGCACGGGCGGTTTTCGATCTCTTATCCTGCGGAGTCAACGTGGGCAACCAGGCGGTCTTGTTAAAAGAAATTAATGATGACGTAAAGACTTTCAGGGAGCTGCATCAAAAGCTTTTAGCGGTTCGCATCCGGCCTTACTATGTGTTTTACTGTGAGCCGGCACCGGGAATCGATCATTTCCGGACACCGATTGAAAAGGGGGCTGAACTTATTCGAGATGCGCTACGGGGTCACACCACAGGTCTGGCTCATCCCATGTATGTCATTGCCACCAACATCGGCAAGATTCCTTTAATGCCGGATTGTTCCATCATGGAAAAGAATGAAAAAGAATATATCCTGAAAAATTATCAGGGGATTTATACAGCCTGGCCGAATATGCCGGAATCCTGATAACGACGAGCTATTGGTCGGGCAGGTAGGGCGTAAGATCCCGGATGTACTCTGTGAGTATTTTGAAGCCGCTGTCCGTTAATACAGAAATTGCTTTTTCCTTATCTTCAAAAGCCACCCTCATAATGAGCTGATAAATGCCCGGGAACTTTTTTACCGGCCAAGTCACCAAACTTTGGATACTGATTTGCTGATCCTTGAGAAGTCTCGAAACCTCGGCCACAACTCCGATACGGTCTTTAACCAGAACGATGAACCGCCCACTTCCCTCATCTACGCCGATGGCACGCAGCAGCACCTCCAAAACATCGGTTGTCGTGATGATTCCTACGAGCTTTTCCCCTTCCATGACCGGCAGAGCACTGATCCGGTTTTCCTGCATGATTAGGGCGGCTATTTCAATGGTGGTGTCGGGTGATATGGTGATGATTTTTTTTTTCATTATCATTTCAACGGTCAACTGAGTCAACAGGTAATTCAACTCATGAACGCTGAGCGTTGTGGCCGGAGAGGCCCAGCTTTGCTTTACATCTCTGTCCGAGATCAAACCCAGTAAATTTTCATTTTCATCGACTACCAGAAGGTGGTTAATCTTTTTTTGTTCAATAATATCTTTGGCTTTTATTATGGTTGTATCGGGGGAAACCGTCACAAGATATGTATTCATCACACGACCCACGTACATAGAGGCCACCTCCTTTTCAAGATAAAAAAAGCCTTAAAAAAAATTATACTCGTTTTTGGTGTGGAAGGAAAGAAAAATTATTTATTCAGTTCGACGTTGTTTAGACAAAATCGTCCTTCTTCAGCATAATCGATGGCTTGGAAAATACTTTCTTTTTCATACAAAGCCTGGTGACATTGTATGGCCTGTAATATTTCACAATCTTTGGCGCATTTCTCTTTAGGCTGATTTTTCTTTTGACAATTTGCACATGGAGAAGAAATCATTGTGCCTCCTTCTGTTATGCTATTTTAATAATGAAAAACCATTTCCTTTAAAGCTAGATGATAAATATTTTGCCGATATGACTGTAAAAATTAGATAAACTTTATTTAAAAATACTGTTGCGGTTACTGAGTCTCCTCGGTTGTCTTTTTTTGCTCCTGAAAAACTTCACAGTTCTTACACCAATTACGCATGTTTCCTTTCCTAAAAATTTCAATGCAAACTTCACGATAATATTGCATTTTTGGATCTTTAGGACATGTTATAAATGTTTTGCCCATCTATTCTTTCCTTAATCTATATAATAATTTCATAATTATTAGTATGTTAAATAAATTTTAGACGTTAATATAAAATAAAGTGTCTTGTGTGTCAAGGAAAAAGATACCACAATATATTGAGGTGATTGTTAAAATTTCGGTTCAGCAGCTCAAGTAAATTTGTTCTGCGTTACATTCCGGGGTTCTGTGGATAATTTATCGAGATATTAAATAGTTAAAATGTATAATAGAAGAATGTGAGATGCGAGGAAACCCTTGCATCGGGGCAGAGAGCAAACGGAGATAGTAAAAATGATCGTAGGTTTTAGCCGGGGAGCCATTAATTTTTTGACCTTGGTAGTTGAGATTAAATGTTTGATAAACCATGATTTTCCTCTTTTGGCGGATTTATTTTGATGAATTTGAAAAAAATTGTGAATATATATTTTTCCGATCACATCATATTTAGTATATATAAACGTTAGGTGTCAAATAGGGAATGTTATCTGGTTTGACACCCAAGTGCTACTATTATAACCTAAATAAATATCCAAGGTATGGAAAGGAGTTAAACATGCGTAAAAAAATTTTGATTTTACTGATACTACCGTTTGTTTTTTGGGCGTGTAAAGAGAATTCCCTCAACCTCAAAATCTGCTTCAATCAGGTTCAAGGACTGAAACACGGAAACCGGGTCATTTTTGAGCAGAATCATATTGGCTCCGTCAAACGTCTTTTTTATTCAGATGAAGGTTTTTTCATTGTGGATATTGCCATAAAAAAAGATTTTGCTGACACCGCTACGGAGTATTCCAAGTTTTCTATCATTACGGACCCACAAAACCAGGAGAATAAGGCCGTTGAGATGATACAGATTCAAAGCGGGGGCAAGCTTTTGCATAATAATGCCACCGTAGAAGGTTCCTCCGAAACGTCAATCCTTTTCCAGAAGATTTTTGGTGGAATTGAGAACGGACTTAAAGATTTAGAAAAACAGTTTGAACAATTCTCCAAAGACTTAAAAAGCATTCCGGAGACTGAAGAATTCAAAAATATCGAGGACGAATTGAAGCGGTTGGCGGAAGAGATGAAACGATCCGGTCAATCGGTTCGGCAAAAGATAAAGGAAGAATTCTTGCCGAAACTTAAAAAAGAGATGGAAAAACTCAGAAAACGGCTGCATGAGTTCGGCCGTGAGGATGAGATGAAACCTCTTGAAATCGAAATGGAAAAAATTCAAAAAATATAACGCCATAAATTTGTGAGAAACAAAGCGAACGCTCCACCACGGCGTATCTCTGAACCGAAATTAAAAACGTTTGCCCTGCCATGAGAAATAAGAAACCTTGCATGAGGAAAAAGTAATATGATATGCTATAAATTCAGTGCGTAACAGAAAGCAAGGTTGCCAAAATGACGGATAAAGTTTTTATTTACAAAGACAATAAGGCGATAATTATTTGCCCTAAATGCGAAAAATCAAAGGCTATAGACGTATCCGAAGAATTCGGTTCTAAATACCCGGTTCGGTTGGAGCACAAATGCACCTGCGGATATATGTGTGTTGGTCTTTTGGAAAGAAGAAAAAGACATAGAAAAATAGCAAATCTTCCGGGGGCTTACATTCTTTTTAATTCCGGAAAGCAAGAAGCTAAGGGATCAATGACCATACAAGATATCACTCGCGCTGGATTAAGTTTTAAGCTTGACGAGAGTGCAAATCAAAAATTTAATAAAGGTGACAAACTGTTATTGGAGTTTCACCTGGACGACAAATCGAAATCTTTAATCAAAAAAGAGGCGGTTATATGCAATTTTCGCGGTCCTTATATCGGTGTTAAATTCTCTTCTGTTGATCTTTATGACCGGGCTCTTGGAATGTATATGTTTAGCTGACCCCTGATCCTAATAACCCCCATAGCAGGAGACCTTTTCAAAATAAATAATAGTTGAGGGTAAATATGGATGTTAAAGAACGGCTAAAGAACTTGTTAGAAACGGCAAAACTTTATCGTACCCAGGGATTATTATTCGAGGCCAAGGGGAAATACGAAGATGCATTAACCCTAATTCAGCAAACCGGGTTGATAAAAGATGGACAAAACCTGATAGACATTATTTCAAAAAAAATTAGTGTCGTAAAAAAAGATATTGAAAAAATAGAAAAGCAACCCACATTACTTGAGGTATCGGAAAAAGTTCAGGATGTTATTAAGGAACTATTCTCTGATACAAAAGGAAAAGACGAAGACTCGGTAGCTCTGGAAGGCGCCATAACACTGGCCAAGTTCGGTCAGTTCGACAGGGCTTTAAAAGATTTAAACGAGTTGTTAAAAAATGATTCTGTCCGAATGAATGCGGCTAAAAGTATTTTGCGATGTCATATGGCACGCACTTCCATAGAGGATGCTGTTGTTCAATTTCAGAAGTGGCAGTCAATGGATATTTTTACCCAGAATCAATTGGTAACCATACGCCTGTTTCTTGAAGTTTTTCGTTTCGACAACTTTAAAGACAATATTTCCCTGCAATTAAAAAATCCCGAACATGTAGACGAGCTTGAGATAACAGATGGCGAGATTCCCGATATCTGTTCCATGATAATCACTTTGGACAAGGGGCCCCTAAAAGGAGTGACATTTATTCTTGATGTCCGTTTTCAAATAGGAAATGTAATCACTTTATTCATTGAAGAGCACAAAGAAGAATTACTGGAAAGTTTTGAAGTCGGCAAATCAATTGATAATCTTCAGTTTAATACCACGATTGCCGTATTTAAAGGTAAAGGTGTGGTTGCTGAAAAGATAAGGATGGATTCCGGATCAAGGGAGGGAGATTACAGAGTCGATATACAGGTTATAAGTCTGTAATTATTGATAAAAACGATTTGTTGCAAAGGTCTCTTTTTAGGAATTCATCCATATGATATGCTTAATGTTTCTGTGATGTCTTGTTTTTACCCTTACCTTTATTGCTTGTCACCTGACAAGAATCTTTCAATCAGGTGGAAATCCCTAATTTTGGAAGGATATAAGCCTGCAAAAGATACCAGACTCCTACAATTATTACCAACCCGATAATTTCTTTCATTTTTTTATCTCCCTTCGTCGACAGGTAAGCCATTTCTCTAAATGGGGACGACCGCATTTAAAAAACCGGGATTACAGGTGGCAGTTCACATAATCACGTGCTTTTGATACGGCCTCTGTGATTTCTTTTAAGTGGTTCAGATCTTTTCGGTTCATAAATATTTTTTTTCTATCAGGTCTGACAGTGCTTCAATCTCTTCCAAGCCAAATGTGGGCACATTCACGTTGATATCCGTATCTGTAACAAGGGCGATGAAGGCTGGATCATCATCGCATAGCGGCTTTTTATTTTTATGGGAGCGATATACTTCTATTTTGGGTCTGTTTTCCTTTTTAAACCCTTCCGTGATAACGAGATCCACGTCATCAAAATATTTTTCAATGCGTTCCAGCTGCACGGAACTTTCATCTTTTACCATGACGATTCTTTTACTGGAAGCAACAATGACCGTATCCGCACCGGCTGTTTTGTGACGCCAGCTATCCTTTCCTTTTTTATCCATATCAAAATCATGGGAGGCGTGTTTAACCGTCCCCACCCGGTATCCCCGTTTTTTAAGTTCTGGAATTAGCTTTTCGATCAGTGTGGTTTTTCCGGATTTGGATTTTCCCACAATAGAAATAACAGGCAGCATGGCAAACACCCTTTTTTAATAATCCTTAAGAGGTTACAACGAGTCGTTTGGTTTGAAAATTAAGTTGTAAAAAGTGTAATGTCAAGATAAACACGAAACTTTATTAACAATATGTTAACACCGTGTCATAGCGCACATTCATTCTTGACTCTCGAGTCTCATTTTTCTAAACTTTTTTATCGGGCAACAAAATCATGTTGTTGTTTTATACAAGGTTTAGCGGCGGACTAAAAAAAGAAAATTTTATATTATTAAGGTGATCTAATGAAAAGTTTGTGGAACGATAATGTGGCAAAAACTTTCACCAATGATCCGTTGCAATTGCGAGTCTATACTTCCCGATTATTGGGTCAGGAACCCGGATTAATTTTACATGGCGGAGGAAATACCTCTGTAAAAGCCAGGGCAAAGAATTTTTTTGGGGACAGTGAAGAAATTATTTTTGTTAAAGGAAGTGGTTATGATCTGTCTAAGATTCACGCGAAAGGGTTTGCGCCTCTCAGATTGGAAGAGCTCAAACGGATGGTTACACTGGAGCGGTTAACAGATACCGATATGGTCAGGCTTCAAAGGTTGGCAATGACCGATCCTACTGCTCCCAACCCTTCCATTGAAGCCATTTTACACGCCAATATCCCTTTTAAATATGTCGATCACACCCATGCGGATGCGGTCGTAACGATAACAAATAACAAAAATGGTGAAGCGCTGATTCGTGAACTCTATAAGGACCGGGTTCTTATTGTGCCGTATATCAAGCCGGGTTTTAGGTTGGCAAAAAAAATAGACGAAATGACTCGAAATGGAGATTGGAATAAATTCCAAGGTATGATCCTTATGCATCATGGTGTCTTTACTTTTGCAGACGATGCTCAAACCAGTTATGAACGGATGATATATCTGGTTTCACTCGCAGAAGATTATCTTCAAAAACAGGGCGCACTGGACAATATTGCGAAAGCGGATTCCAAAGAGGATTTGCTCACGCTATCTCGAATTCGTCGCTATATTTCCTTGGAAAAAGGGAGCGCTATGTTGGCCAAACTGGATAAAAGCCCTGAAGCCTGTGGGTTTGCCGGTCTTTCGAATGTCGAGTCGATTGCCACCCGTGGTCCTATAACTTCAGATCATCTTATTCATACCAAGGCGGTTCCGGTGATTTTGGGGAAGAATGTGGAGCAGGAAATAACGGATTATTCTTCATCATATAAAGCGTATTTTGACAGAAATACAGATGGTCATCTAACTTGCCATGATCTGGCCCCCAGATGGGGAATTTGGCCCCAACATGGCACCATAGCTTTTGGCCGAAGTGTAAAGGACACGACTGTTGTTTCAGATATCATTCATCATACGATTCGAGCGATCCAATGGGGTGAAGCCATTGGAGGGTGGAAACCCTTATCGGAAAAACAGATCTTTGATATGGAATATTGGGAGTTGCAACAGGCCAAATTGCGAAAAGATAGTATTTCTTCAGAATTACAAGGTAAAGTAGCATTGATAACCGGGGCCGCCAGCGGCATTGGGCTTGCTTGTACGGAGATGTTGCATGAGCAAGGTGCTGCTGTAGTGGGCCTCGATATTAATCCTGAAATTACCCAGATATTAAACCAGCAAGACATGGTGGGTGCTCATTGTGATATTACGGATAACAGGGCGGTTAAAAAAGCTGTCAAAATGACGATTCGCTGTTTTGGCGGTCTTGATATTTTAATTCTTAACGCGGGAATTTTTCCAGATAGCCAGAGAATTGAAGACATGGATGAAAAGACGTGGGAAAGGAGCATGGAAATCAATTTGAGCAGCAATCAACGGTTATTAAAGATATGTATTCCCTATCTTCGACAGGGTATGGATGCTACGGTCGTATTTATCTCTTCTAAAAACGTTTCTGCTCCCGGCCCGGGTGCTGCCGCTTATTCCGTGGCCAAAGCCGGACAGACCCAACTGGCACGAATCGCCGCATTGGAGCTGGGATGTGACGGAATCCGCGTAAATATAGTGCACCCCAATGCGGTTTATGATACAGCCCTTTGGACACCCGAAGTCCTGGAAAGCCGTGCCTGTGAATACGGATGTACCGTAGAAGAATATAAAACAAATAATTGCTTAAAAACCGAAGTGTCGTCCAAAGACGTAGCCACACTGGTATGTGCTATGGTTGGTCCTGCTTTTGCTAAGACTACAGGTGCCCAGATCCCGATTGATGGCGGTAATGTTAGAGTGATATAATCTGACTTAAAATCTAAATCCTAAGATGTGGTCAGAAATATTGGCTCTGGCAAAATCTTACGCCGGTTGGAGTAATGGAGTGTTGGAAAATGGAACAATCAAAGCCACGTCTTCTATGCGTGTATTTTTAATTATTGTGATGAAATAGAAAGGAGATAATATAATGGCTGATATTGATGATTTGAAAGATGCTAAAAAGTTTTATACTGACATTCCTCAAAAAACAGAGGGTTTTTTTCTCAAAGGATCGAATTCTCTGGATTGGGGAATGAAAAACAGGCTTGCCCAGATCTTCAACCCTGAGTCGGGTCGCACGGTCATGTTGGCCATAGATCATGGTTATTTTCAGGGACCTACGACCGGTTTGGAACGTATAGATCTCAACATTCTTCCTTTGACCCCACACGCGGACACCTTAATGCTGACCCGGGGAATCTTAAGAAGTCTTGTTCCTCCTTCAATAACAAAATCTATCGTTCTTAGGGTTTCAGGTGGAACCAGTATACTCAAAGAGCTTTCCAATGAAGAGATCGCTGTTGATATAGAAGAATCCATACGGCTGAATGTTTGCGCCATGGCTGTTCAGGTCTTCATCGGCGGTGAATATGAAAAAGAGTCGATCATAAATATGACTCGCATGGTGGACATGGGAACCCGCTACGGCATTCCAACATTGGCTGTGACGGCAGTTGGCAAGGATATGGACCGAGATGCGCGTTATTTTAGATTGGCTACCCGAATATGCGCAGAATTAGGAGCACATTATATCAAAACATATTATATTGAAAAAAACTTTGAAACCGTTTGTGCCTCTTGTCCTGTTCCTATTGTTATGGCCGGCGGCAAGAAAATTCCTGAACGGGATGCCCTTACCATGGCTTATAATGCGGTTCAACAAGGAGCCAGTGGCGTAGATATGGGACGAAATATCTTCCAGTCTGAATCACCCATTGCAATGATCCAGGCAGTGCGAGCTGTTGTTCACGATAATGAGCAACCTGATAAGGCTTTGGACCTTTATAATACGGTAAAGAGCGAATTGTCCAAATCCTAAGGCGAAGATATCAGGATCAATAAAAAGGCCTTTCTAAAATTTTCATGAAATATCCGGGTTCGGACGACA
Source organism: Deltaproteobacteria bacterium (assembly GCA_019308685.1). Lineage (GTDB taxonomy): Bacteria > Desulfobacterota > Desulfobacteria > Desulfobacterales > UBA11574 > S5133MH16. Next base: position 5,879 of record JAFDHQ010000008.1, on the reverse strand, counting down.
GGTCATGTTTGATCATTTTGACATTATTGCGCCGTTTTATGATCGGGTTATTCATAAACTTGATTTGAATCGCTTGACCGATTTTCTGAAGTTGCCTGCCAGGGGTCGCATGCTTGATGCCGGTGGTGGCACCGGCCGGGTGTCATCCCGCCTTAGGTCCCTGATCGACGAAATTGTGGTCTGCGATTTGTCCTTGTCTATGCTGAAACAGGCCAAAAACAAAGGCCGCTTATTGACGGTTCAAACCCACGTAGAACAACTTCCTTTTCCCAATGAGAGTTTTGAACGGATTGTCGTGGTAGATGCCCTGCATCATTTTTGCGATCAGAGGGAATCCATTCGAGAATTGTTCCGTGTGCTCAAAACCGGAGGGCGTTTGGTGTTAGAAGAGCCGAATATCGATAATTTCATAATTAAATGGGTTGCGCTGGCGGAAAAGCTGGCGTTAATGCGCAGTGTTTTCTATTCTTCTGATGAAATTGTCGATATGATAAAAGATCAAGGATTTAATGCCCGTGTTGAAAGTTATAGCCGTTTTTTTTTCTGGGTAGTGATTATAAAATAGATAAAGGCGTTGTACAGTATCGAGCGGTTAAACGCGGCCGCCGCTCCACCTCAGTTTGGCCTTGAGCACATCAAAATAATGCTGGCCCGGCAATGTGATCATTTTAACGGGATAGAGACCTTTCCGGATAATGATGGTGTGCTCTTCATTGATTTCGATACCGGCCTGGCCGTCAAATGTCAGCATGATATCCGATGACTTTTTTCCAAGTTTGATCTTAATGTTTGCTGAGTCAGGAACAATCAGGGGACGGTTGGTCAGGGTAAACGGGCATATGGGTGTCATTAAGATACCCGCCACGGCCGGATGGATAATCGGACCGCCGGCAGCCAGTGAATAGGCGGTGGAACCGGTAGGGGTTGCAACGATAAGTCCGTCTGCACTGTATGTGGTCAAATAGTGATCGTTTATATACGTTTCGATATGAGCAAGCCTAGCCAGCGCACCCTTGTTGATGACAATATCATTCAATACGTTTTCACAGGCCAGTTCTTTTCCTTCCCTGATGACTTTAACCAGAAGGCGCATCCGGAGTTCTGTGTTGAACTTATTGTTTAAAACAGCCTCGGCTGCGGAAAAAAGTTCCTCTTCGACGGTTTCCGCCAAAAAACCGACTTCACCGAATTTGACTCCGATAATCGGTATGTTCTGGTCTCCGATCCAGCGAACCGCACTCAAAAATGTGCCGTCTCCGCCAAGCACGAAAATATAAAGCAGGTCCGACGGCGCACAGGATTTATCTCTGTCTGCAATTCTGCGTCTTGGCGGCAGGTTTTCTTTTCTGATAACACTTATATCTTTTGAACGCAGCCAATTTTCAAGTTCATCGGCTTTTTTAGTTGCCTCCGCATCGGCTTTTACGACAATTCCTACCTTTTTCACAATCAATTATGACTCCTTATTCCTGAATTTCTCCCCGGCCTTTTATTTTATGGTGTTGAGTCTTCCAGGGTCTTGAGGCCAGAATAAAAGCGATGACCAGATTTATCAGCAACCAGAGGATGCCGATTAAAACAACTGCCGTCCAGGAGTAGCTTCCATAGGGTTTGCTCAGTTCATTATAAAAATCCATGGTCAGAAGCCCCAGAAGTACGGCCGGAGTAAAAATTTTAATAAAAAATTCCCATCCGGCGCCGACTTTGATGGAAGATATTTTGTTAATATGCTGCCGTATTATTTTTATATGAAACAGCCATCCCACAAGCAGGCACTCTGCGGTAGCCACGATTAACAGCCCGTAATGGGTAAAAAAATGATCGGCAATATCCAGCCAAAACAAACCAGCATTTGTTGTAAAGATAATGGAGCCGATGAAACCGAGTATACAAAGAATAGTAACAAACGTTTTTCTACCGATGCCGAACTTGTCAACCACTGCTGAGGTAAAAGACTCTACAATTGAGATAGAAGAGGAGACCCCGGCAACCACCAGACAGAGAAAGAATACGGCGCCGAAGATATTTCCACCGGGCATTATAGACAGCGCTTTTGGATAGGCAACAAAAGCAAGTCCGATACTCTCTGAAACAACGTTTGATATTTCCTGACCCTGTGAGGCCGCCATAAAGCCGAGCACGGCAAAAACGGCGAAACCGGCAAATATGGAATACCCACTGTTTATCAAAGCGGTAAAATAGGCTCCCCGTGTCAAATTGGCCTTTTCAGGCAGATAACTTGCATAGGCGATCATAATGCCGAAGCCCAGAGAAAGGGTGAAAAAGATCTGACTGAAAGCATCTATCCATATCTTGGGTGTGGCAAGCATGGTAAAGTCCGGTTTTAAATAGGCTTTTATTCCGGCGCCTGCACCATCTAAGGTAAGGGACCAGAAAACCAGAATGGCAGTGAGAACCAAAAGCAGCGGCATAAATATTTTATTTGCAACCTCTAACCCCTTCTTTACCCCTCTGTACACAATCGCCCAGTTAATGAACCAAATAATCGCCACGCCGGTAAAAACAGGCGTAACAATACCTTTCAGCTCAAAGGGAGATTTGCTGATTGCTAAAAATTGGTTGAAGAAATAACTGTTGGGATCATTTCCCCAGGCCAGGGAAAAGGATTTAATGAAATAATTTAAACACCAGGAAATAATACTGATATAATACAGGACAATGCCGAACATGACAAAAGTAACGGACCACCAGCCGAGCCATTCCCATTTTTTATTTATCTTTGTGAACGCGAGAGGGGCGGATCCTATCCTCTCATGTCCGATTGCAAATTCGAGTATTAATAGGGGAATGCCTACGGTAAAGAGAGCGGTGAGATAAGGGATTAAAAATGCGCCGCCGCCATGTTTATAGGTCATGTAACTGAAGCGCCATATATTGCCGAGCCCGATGGCGGAACCCACCGCTGCCAAAACAAACCCTATTTGACTGTTCCATTGTTCTCTTTCCATGATATAGTATCTTGAAAAATTTTGATTAGATATAGCATAATGTTATTATTTTAGAAATAAGTATTTTTTGCCGGGGTCTTCCCATGTTCGGGAAAAATCTAGTAACCGTTCACGGACTTTTTGAAACCCAAAATTCCAAGCGCCAAAGATCAATTAAATCTCAAATTTCAAGCACCAAATTTCAAACAAATCTCCCTCCGGGCCGGAGGCAAACTCCAAATTCCAAACCGGTTCAAAGCGATTGTCTTTTTGTTTGGGATTTTGAATTTCGGTCATTGTAATTTATTTGTTTTTTGGGATTTGTTATTTGGAATTTCTACTAACTCATTTGCACCGTGAACGGATACAAAATATAAAACCGGATTTCATTAGAATTGGGGAATATAAAATGATGGTTAGGTTCTTTCCTGGAGATTTTGGAGAGATTTGCTGAGCGTAACCGGGTAAGCGTTATGTTCGAAAATTGATTTGTAGCGATCATCCAGTAAGGCAAAATTATTTTTAAATCGATCCTGGATCGTCTGCAACGGAGGATGCGGCCGCAATATCTCCCCGTTTTCCATAACCTTATTCAGCAGAGGCTTTGCTTGGTCGATGATGTCGTCTCTCAAACCGATGATATCTTCCAGATAGCGACCGTTTGGATCTGATTTTCTAAAGACCTGCTTTTCACCGGCCAGTGTCATCTTGCCGGGACTCAATTTCCTGACCTCACGGTCCTTGAAATGAACCATTTTGTATACCACATCAAGATAGGGTGCGTCTGCGGAAACACCGACTTTGGTGCCGACTCCGAATGCATCAATTTTGGCGCCTTGGGCAATGACCTTTGCAATCTTAAACTCATCAAAACCGCTGCTGGCAAAGATCTTGACATCATAAAGACCGGCATCATCGAAGATTTTTCGCACCTTTTGGCTCAAATCCGCCATGTCTCCGCTGTCTAGGCGTACGCCGATGAGGGAATGCCCATTCTCTTCCATCTGTTTTGCAACCGTAACGGCGTTTTCAGCACCGTCGATGGTATTGTAAGTGTCGATTAAAAATATGGAGTGATCGGGAAAGGTTTCTGAATACGCGGAAAATGCCACACGTTCACCGCTAAATGCCTCAACATAGGAATGGGCCATGGTTCCGGATATGGGAATGCCGAACATTTGTCCGGCGAGGACATTGCTTGTGGCCGCAAAACCGGCAAGATATGTGCTTCGGGCAACTTTGTGCCCGGCATCCTGACCCTGAGTCCGTCGCAGTGAAAAGTCGATTAATGGACGGTCGCCGGCAACATGGATACATCGGGCCGCTTTTGAGGCGATCATGCTCTGAAAACCGATGGTGTTGAGCAAAAAGGTTTCGATCATCTGAGCTTCGATAATCGGTGCCGTCACTTCCAGAACCGGTTCATTGGCAAAGAAGATCGTGCCTTCGGGCATGGCATAAATTTCCCCTGAAAAACGAAGTTCGGACAGATATGAAAGGAAGTCGTTTGAAAAAATGCCGGTGGTTTGCAAATATTTTATGTCTTGCTCGGAAAAGCGAAATGCCGCCAGTTCATCCAGAACATCCTCGAGACCGGCTGCAACAAAAAAGTTCCTTTTTAAATAATTTTCTCTGATAAAAAGTGAGAAGGTCGCCGTGGAAACCACCTGGTGGGCAAAATAACTGGCAGCCATGGTCAACTCGTATAGGTCGGTAAAAAGGGGACCGGCTCGATGTGCTTTTGTCATGAGACCCTGGCTCCGTATAATTGTTCCATCCGTTGTAATGCAAACTCATGGAATTTTTGATCAAAATCGGCAACTCCCTTGACCGGGACAGTGATTTTATAGTCACGATTTGCCAATCCGCCGACCGTGTCCATCACACAGATGGACGTGCAGACGCCCACCACTTCGGCCTCATCAACGCCCGCAGATTCAAGGATACTTTCAAGATCGGTTCCATAAAAACCGCTGTATCGTTTTTTGGGTATTACATTGTCCCCGGGCTTAGGCGTAAGTTCAGGAATAATTTCACTGCCCCGGGTGCCGGTGACACAATGACTCGGGAATCTTTCGAACTCCTTGTCGTTTTTGTCATGTGAATCCTGCAGGTAAATCACGAGGTCTCCACGATTCCTGAAGATTTCCAGCCTTTCTTGAATAAAGGGTATAATTGACCGCGCGGTGTCGCCGCAATAGAGCGCGCCGTTTTTATCAATAAAATCGTTTAACATATCAACGATGATCAAGGCTTTTTTTGACATATCGGTCTCCTTTATGAGTCCGTACGAACTTCATCGTAACATATGAATTATAATGAGAAATTTCAAGGGCATTTTGGACAGATTGTACGTTCTTGACTATTTATGCGATTTCAGTATGATAAAATTCCTTATATTCTTTGTCTAACCCAGGATGTTTTCGTTGAGGCAAAATACTACAAAAAGGACGGGACAAAAATTAATATTGACATTAAACATATGAATTTATCAAGAAAAGTTTTGAAACACCAATTTAATTCATGAAAAACGACATCTTCAATAAAATAACTCCGGAAGAGGCTTTGGGGATACTCAAGTGTATATCTAAAACTGATAATAAAATAAAACGAAAAATAATCGATTTGGCAGAAGATTTATTTCGAAACGTCAATATTGAAGAAATTTGCGAGAATGTTTATTACGCATTGGATGGAATTGGCGTTCACGAATTATGGGATCGTTCGGGTGCAAGATCAGATGGCTTTACCTCACCGGAAGATATGGCCGTTGAAATGTTTGAAGAAGTAATGGAAAAAAAGATGTAATAATAAAAAAGATGAAAAAGAGATGAAAAATTTTTTAAGTAAAGAATGTCATAACTGGTATGAATGGGCATTAAAGAGATTATAACCAAAACCGGACAAACCGGTATCACTAATTGTGCTAAC
>JAFDHQ010000135.1 GCA_019308685.1 Deltaproteobacteria bacterium | reverse complement strand
ACGCCACGGCTTGACCCATGGCAGGACAGGTTTTTACTCATGATAAAAAGGAATGCTGTCTATTTTATGTGGGGGCCATCCCCCACACCCCCGGGGTTTATCGCTTTATAGAATACCGGATGGGCAGGAAATAAAAGGGCAGAGCAACATGCCCTGCCCATCCGTATATTCACCTGCCTCGGTGCTCGGGTCGCTCCCCAGCGTTGCCCTGTCCTCCGGGCAGGTCTGATCAATTTATTACATGAGGGAAGATAGGAAAATGAACCTGTCTTCGAGGAGCTTGGGAACTTCAAAAATAATTGTCGCCTGACCTCAATTTTAATTGTCGCCAGACTTCAAAAATAATTGTCGCTTGACACAATGGTGCAGAAGACAGCTACTTGCTGCCATGTCAGGAATTGCTACTAATGCATAAGGCATTTCATCAATAGCCTTATCCTTTATATCTTTTCGTTGAAGAAGGATTGCATATACATCACCTTTATTGCAAGTTGATGCAATAACAACAGCTCCAAGACATTTTTCTTTTAGCCCTTGAGGAATAAATGAAGGGATGGAGCTTTGTGCTATTGTGCGGCAATTTCCTGGCTTACAAATTTTCCGAAGCTCTACAACATGTTCCTTTTCAACGTTAAAGAACTGACATTTCACTTTAGATAATTTCCTCTACTCTAGTAGATAATTTTTAGACAATTTTTATAACCTTAACATTTTGTTTGTCCAAGTTTTATTCTGCATTTTTAATATAATCGAAGCATTATCAGCTATTAGTTTTGATGTCAAATTTACCCTATCATTCTCCGCCTATTTTAATTTTGATTATTTTTACAGCTTAAAATCATTCTGTATCAACAACAATATCCACGTTTATCAACAATTCCTTGACTTTATGAGTGTCCATGATAAATTACAAACGATATTTTAAAATGCCCAAATATTAAAAAGGGAGAGCCATGAAATGAATACGATGACCCCATTTCTCGTATAGAGAGGTGGGGTTTTGCATTTTTGAGAAAATATTTTCAAGGACAAAGGAAGAGTAATGAAAAGATATAGAATTATTTTTACATTCTTTCTACTTGTCTCATGGTTTCTAACAACAACCCATGCCTATGAAATACCCAAAAAAGGTCATGATTGGCAATCCTTACCGAAGTCGGAGAAGGTTGCTTTCTGTTCAGCTTTGATTTTAGAAAAAGAGGGCCTTGGTGTTCATACATCAGAGACAGTCGAACTCGCTGCAAAATATTTTGCTGGTAGAATAAACTATTATTACGAAACCCATTCTCTGAATGATCCAATGTCAGAGGCAGAGGCTTGGGCATATCCTGAAACCAAGAAAATGTTAGATGGTCTCTCATCTAAAGATAAAAAAACTGTTAAAGATGATAAAACAACACAAAAAAAATCCGTTGCAGAGCCAAAAAAATATCCTACGGGGATTGGTTCCATTAAACTCGGAGATTCAAAACGAACCGTATATAACAAGATAAGAAAATCTAAAAATATTAATCTCCCAGATTATTGTAAAAGCCCTAGTTTTAATGAATAGCTGAGAAGTCTTAGAGAGGTAAATTATGAGGTTCCATGCCAAGGCGAAATAAGTTTATTTGGACACATAGTTCCTTTTGAAACATTTTGGAAATTCAATAAGAAAGACAGGCTATATCAAATTAAGTTAAGAGCGTATCTTGGAGCCGTAGATATGTATTCTCCCAAAAAAGAGCATGAAGCTATCAAAGAAAGAACCATAAATCTTAGCAAAAAAATCATTAAGGTTTATTCCAAAAAATATATGGAGCCTTTTTATTTAGATGTTAAAGCTTTTCCTGATAAACATAAAAAAACTTGTCCTTATGTAGCTAAATGGCAGTTTCCTAATGAGGTTCTAATTGAAGTGTATGTTTGTTATGTTGTTGATGGCAATTTTGGGCTTTACTATCTTTTCATAAGCACTACCGATCAAAAGGAACACTACAAAATTAAGGAAGAAGAAAGAGAGATATTAAAAAGAAAAAAAGAGCAGGAGATTAAAGAGCTTAAAAAAACGCAAGATCTTTTATAGGAGATGGATTCGATCAGAAATATGTACATTTTCTTCATTGCCGCAAACTTTAATTAAAAGGCGAGTTTCACAATGAGGAGTTAAATATGGATATCGAAGAAATATTAAATGAAGAAACTAAATTATGTCCTGAATGTGCCGAAACTATTAAGCTTAAGGCAAAAAAGTGTCGGTTCTGTGGCGAAAAATTTGACCCCGAAAAATTAAGAATAGAAATAGAGACTCGTCGTGCCGAACTTGTTAAAGATAAAGAAGGAAAAGTGAGGTGCCCAAAATGTGGAAGTTGGGATGTCTACAAAACTTATCTTGAAGATGGCTCTTACGAAAATTATTGTCCTAATTGCAATCAATCCCTTAAGTCAATTGTTGACAAAAAAGATAAATCTGAGAACACAAAGGAAAGCAAAATTGGATATGTTGCTAAATTTATTATAATAATTCTGATTGGTTTATTGCCTATTATATTTATGATTAATAATGAGGAAACCGTAAAACACGGAAGAAAATGGTACGAAGGAGGGACATTACACAACTCAACAATGAAAGAATGGCAAAGAGCATCATACAGCAATCGACTCGCTTCCTGTGCTGATTTTGTGGTTGCAACTTCGGAATGGAGAGAAATTGCAAAAAGAGATGGAGTCAATGCAATCAAACCTCAAGCTATGGGATTAGAACGCTGTATTTCTGAAGCAGCCCAAGGTGCTGACTCATTGAATTTAAAAGTCAAAGAAGTTGCAGCTATGTGTACTGTTTTAATGAGGCATCAATAAAAAAAGTGATGATAAGATCCCATTTCTCAACTGGAGAATGGCGTGTTTTGTTTTTTTCATTTCTTTAATCGTAAGGAATTTTATAATTCAAATGGAATCATTACAAACATTTTCAAACCTTTTGGTAATTACTCTTGTTGTAGTTTTTGTACTGGCACTTTCTGTCATGGGAATTTTATTGCCCTTTTTTGTTTATAGAATCAAAAATGACATAATGTCTATAAATGACAAACTATCTCAACTTATCATAATATTATTAGAAAGAAGCCATACAGATGAAAAAGAGCAAGACCATACAGATAAAAAAGAGCAAGAAAAGATAATAAAAATTAAAGGTTATCATAATATCAATATTCTTGACTTAGAAACCATTGAGCATGTCAAAACCAAGAAAATATACAAAGGGAAAGCCACATATAATAAAAAAACTGATGAATGGGAAATAAGGCTACATTAAAAAGTACCTGCCGATTTTCCCGTTTGTTTGTGGTGCAGGTGAAAAGTTTTTTGGAATTGATCCTTATTTTTGATAAAATTAAACTCCTAACGAGTCGATGCTCGTGCCAAGACAAATTCGAGTTGCTGTTTGGGAGCACCTTACAAACTAATATAATTTAATTACTTCTTTTATCAATCCAAATCCCTCTTTTTGGCATTGCCAGGCGCTCATATTTAGGCGTTCTTGCTTCACCCTATATCCAAGTGTGTGTATTCCAAGGATTCACCCTATCTGAAAACATTTGCTCCCAGCCTTAATCCGCATCGTGGTCATTGTTTTTTTAAGACCGCCACGAATATTATTTCCCACCATATCAAATCCCTAAGGCTGTTCATCATTTCCACAATCGTTGTCATAATCAAATTTCCCCGGAAAAATATCGCCTCCGGTACCCGGTGGCTAATGAAGATGGACAATTCGTCCGAGGGGATATAGCCCGCACCCCCCCCCCTCTGACTTTTCGAAGAAGCCCGTGTTGCAAAATATGTAAAAGGAGGTGGATACAACAATGGCATACACGCCAGAACTGTCTATGAAATCCTCATGCACGTTGAGGAGACTTGCCTGGGCTCTTGATATGCCCATGACTAAAGCAATGGAAAAGGTTTTTGAATACTTGCCAGAAATTCTGGACAGCGAAAAAGTGTGCCGGTCATGCCGGGACAGATCGAAATGTTCAGACTGTCAGTTCAATTTCCAAGCCCGGATTCATGATGAAATTGAATGAAGGTTTACTGGCACAATATTTTATTATTAAGGAGGTTTTAAATGAAAAGTCATTTTATTTTTAGACTGTTGATTATTGTATTATTCATAGGTTTTATTTTTAACATTGAAGTCGCGGAATCAAAATTTATTAATCAGGAAACGGTTTCAAAAGATAAAACCATTAAATCCAATGAGTTTTATGATGAAGGCACAAAACAACTATTGTTGGGTCATTATAAAAAAGCAATATCATTATTTCTTAATGCCGTTGAAGAAGACAACTACGAATTTTAATTCCTGGGATAATCTAGGAGTTTGTTATAGACGAACCGGTCAAATTGATAAAGCAATTCAATCTTATGTAACAAGCATTAAAATTAACCCCTATAACATCGTGCCTTATACAAATTTGGGGTTAATTCACATTGACCTTAAAGATTATGAGCACGCAGAGCTTTTTTATAGAGTTGCAGTTGAAGTGGATAAAGATCATCCAGAAGGATATTACGGGTTGGGATTGGTGTATCAAAACATGGGGTTATATGATGACGCAATAAAGAACTATCTCATAGCAGCGGAACTTTATTCTAAAAACAATTCTCCATTTTTAGCTGATGCGTATGCTGCTCTGGGATTTAACTATTCCAATCAAACTCCACCAAACAATTCTCTGGCAGTAAAATATTATCAAAAGGCCAAGAACCTTGGACATCCATTATCCCCGGAAGTTGAATCATTTCTAAAACAAGCTTCTGAAAGATAAGCATGCTTTAAAATCAAGCTGTCAATTTAACCCAAGCATAAGGGCGGTAGGTCTCTACCATTGAGATTGACCGCCTTTTTTGCGTTTTGAAAGGAGGTGATGGAGTAAGATTAAAAATCATGAAATTTAGGCGGTGATGAACATCACCATGACCGAAGGCGTGGTCAGAAATGGCAGCGCTTTTTTTGTTTCTGGAATCTTTAAACAAATAGGAGGTAACACCATGAATCGAGAACTATTGGAAAAACCGTTTGATAGGGATCAGATCAAACGGCGTGAAGGTAATTTCGGCAAGATGCTGGATTATGTAGAAGGTCATTCCATTATCCAACGTTTAAACGATGCGTTCGAATCCAACTGGTCGTTTGCGATCCTTAAACATGAAATCGTCAAGGAGACAGATGAAGTCGTTGTTATCGGTGAACTGAGCGCCGGCGGTATTGTTATACATGACGACATAAATAGTTACGCATAAATGAAAATATTTTTCAGACAGGATTTACTGGATAATCAAGATATTATATTTTGCCTTTTCTGTCTGTCCCGTTGAAAACGGGGAAGAAAGGCAAAAAGCTCTATTCCTCTCCGAGGAAAATAGATGCTCTCAAACGTAGCCCAACAGCAATGATGATATACAAAAGCTACTTGGAGGGCAATCAAGCTATTATTTTCCGCCGCAGGCGGATTGAGTTTTCTTCTTTCCTGCAGCCTGTCCCGCAGAGTGGGTGGAAGGGAGAAGGACCAAAGACAAATCCGGTTAATCTTGTAGATCCTGTCTGACAGGAAGTACACAAGGTGCTTGTTTTAACGAAAATACAAATGCGCAGAAACTAATGACGTTGTATATAAAACCCAATTTGGTTCAAACCGGATAACAAGAGCGCGCGAGAACGGAGAAATGGTGTCCCTTGCTGATGACCTGAAAGCCGCCGCAACTGACGCCATTAAAAAGTGCGCGACGTTGATGGGAGTTGGACTTCATCTTTATTCCAGTGATGGACATCCACCTCAAAGACAGCCAATTCAAAACGGTAAGCATTCAGCCGATTCAAATGCCAACAACAGATATAGCCGGAATGATGGCTATCGGGGAAGTAATGACGGTAATGGTGGGAATCGTTCCAGATCTAATAATGACCAGGGGAATGGCAACGTCTATGGCGGATAGTATAGATCAAAGCAACATGGAATTTGATTATGTCGAAATCTTTTATGGTTTTGAGGCTGTTTTCAAGGAATTTCATAAGCAGCTACTCGAAGCAGAAGGAGCGATATATAACAACCTTGAAGCGACCATAGAATCACCGGAAACAGTAACATTAACCATCACAACCAAGACCCAGGATAGCCTGATCAGCGAACACCGGCGACCCTGGCCGGCTTCCTGGGCTAAACATACAGGGGAAAGTGAGGGGCTGGATCTGGTTAAGGATTTTTTAATTATTTTCTTGACATTTGTGGGGGAAATGCCGAATATATTATTAAAGCGGGTAAATCCTGGGAAAACCGTGACGCCCGAAAGGGTATCATAAGCATATTGTAAATATGCCGGCCTCAGGGGCCGCTTTTTTAATTTTATAGGGTAATGAAATGAATTTATATCTTGATGAAAGCGGAGATCTTGGGTTCACATTTGATAAGCCCTATAGATACGGCGGTTCAAGCCGTCATTTAACAATTGCCTTCCTGCTTGTCCCTAAAGAATTATCCCACTTACCCAAAAGAATAGTAAAAAAACTGTATCAGCGAAAAAAACAACCGACCTCGAAAGAGTTAAAAGGACCCGACCTAATTCCAAGAGACAGGTTGTTTCTTGCAAATAAAATCGTTAATCTTTTGGATAATCATCCAGGTATCGAAGCGTTTGCTATTACTGTCTATAAGAAAAATGTTGAGGACCATATTAGGAGAGATGCCAATAAACTTTATAATTATATGACAAGTTTAGTGTTGCTCGATAAAATAAAGGATAAACCCAACATAACGTTCATTCCGGATAAAAGATCTATCAAGGTTCAAAGTGGAAACAGTCTTGTAGATTATTTACAAACAAAACTTATGTTCGAGTTCAATTCAAAAACAATCATTGAAAATGAACCACAGGAAAGCCATAAGGTGTTAAATTTGCAACTTGTTCACTTTATTACCAATTTTATATGGAAAAAATATGAAGATAATCACTACCCGGAATATAATATATTGAAACAGAAAGTCCAGCTAACCCACCTTTTCTTTCCCAGAACGTAAGGCAAAACATGCCTCATCCTGTTTGAAAAAAGCACACCTAAAGCCCGGTTTCCACTCTCGGAACCCGGGTTTTTTTATTGGCGTGAAAAATAATCTTTTTACCCTGATTTCTATCGTGGGTGTGAGGTATAGCGTGGAGTATGACATTTTTAAGGAAATAAAAAGAGACTCAGATTATTCCCTAAGTCCCTGATATTATTTTGGTAGCGGGGGCTGGATTTGAACCAACGACCTTCGGGTTATGAG
>JAFDHQ010000134.1 GCA_019308685.1 Deltaproteobacteria bacterium | reverse complement strand
ACCTTTTGATAATAATGCCATCTGAAAATAGACACTTTTTATTTAACCTAAATTTAGCGATTGTCGAGGTTGCCACAGATACAAGGAAGACGCCGTTCCGCTATAGTCAACTATGCGGGACGGCATCTGACGCAGTAGATGCGGCAAGATCGGCAATCCCACAGGGTTTCAAATTTTAAAAATATAAATCAATTTAATTAATTAAAAATAATAGATAGTTAATCCCATTTTAAAATTTGAAACGCTCAGTTTAGGTTTAAGTATGCCAGCAAAATTGTCGATATGTATAGAAAAGTTCCACTGGTATCTTACCCCCCTTGGGACTTTTTTAAAGCCCCCCGGGACGGGATCCCCCGGGGGCACTAACTTTTTCCTTTTTAACGCTCTTGGAGGTTCGGTAACTCCAAGGGCTTTTTTTTGTGATCCGAATCCGGTTCGTACGATTTAACCGGAACCGCTGGGGACGTCCCGGTAAATAGACCCATTACCGACTTAGTCCCGACTCTGTTTTCAGCCTAAGCACAGACTTTTTCTAATCAAAATGCATGATCAACAGGATAACAATTATCAAAAGAACCCCTGGGACATGAGGGATCTGTGCCGTCACTGAAAGAATTTGGAGTATAAAAATGGAAAATGACGTCGAAGAGTTGTTTGATCAGGGCATTGAGAAATTTAATGCCGATGCATACGACGAGGCAATCACAATTTTTAAAAAAGTTTTAGAAATGAATCCCGACCATCCGGATGCGTTGTATTATAGAGCGCTTTCTTGGTCAAATAAAGGCGATTATAACCAGGCGATCTCCGACTTCACAAAAGCGTTGGAAAAAGATCCGTTCGATACGGACAGTTGGATCGGACGCGGAGAAACCTGGCAGAGCAAGGGAAAATCTAAGCGAGCTCTGGCTGACTTTAAGAAGGCGCTTAGCATAGATCCGGATAATCCAGATTATCAAAAGCTCGTAGATGATCTGGAAGAAAAATAACGAACGTTTAAATCATTTTTCTTGAAATCATGGCCGAATTAGTTTATTGGATTTTAAACGTTATGAAGGGTTTAAATTTAAAGTCGCTATAAATTTTTTCTTTATAGTTAAATAACAGCTTTAATAAAATATTATAACTATCTAAATAATTAAAGAAATATTGCCTGGGTGGCGGAACTGGTAGACGCAAGGGACTTAAAATCCCTCGGAGCTTAGTCTCTGTACGAGTTCAAGTCTCGTCCCGGGCACCAGTAAAAACACGGGGCTCGCAAAACAGCGCGCCCCGTGTTGTGACTTGCCTGCCCTGTTAAATAAATCGTACCTAAAAACTGCACACAAATTTTAAAAGGTTTAAATAAATATAATTATATTATACTGTTAGCATATGGAACTTTCATCTTTAAATGCGATTTCTCCTGTTGACGGCCGGTATCGCAAAGTTGTCGAGAAACTTGCCCATTACTTTTCCGAAGGTGCATTGATGAAGTATCGGGTGCTGGTTGAGGTGGAATATTTTATTGCATTATGCAATTTGCCAGTTCCTCAATTGACAGATATCGACAAGAGTATATTTGAATCACTGAGAGGTATTTATAAGGAGTTTTCCCAGGATGACGCCCGCAAGGTAAAAGATATCGAAGCGGTTACCAATCATGACGTCAAGGCGGTTGAATATTTTCTAAAAGAAAAATTTAATGAACTTGGATTGCATGGCTTTAGAGAATTTATCCATTTCGGGTTAACTTCCCAGGACATCAACAACACCGCCATACCCTGCGCATTGAAAGGTGCATGGGTGGATGTGCTGCAACCGGTTTTAGATGACGTTATTGAAAACTTGAACCAACAGGCGAATCAATGGAAAGACGTGCCCATGCTGGCAAGAACTCACGGTCAACCCGCATCACCCACCCGCCTGGGCAAAGAAATTTTTGTGTTTGTGGAACGGTTGAAAAAACAGAAAAATCTATTGGAAACCATCCCGTTTTCCGCCAAATTCGGTGGAGCAACCGGTAATTTCAATGCGCATGTGGCGGCCTACCCTGAAATCGACTGGACAGAGTTTGGAGATCATCTTGTAAACCGGGTTCTAAAACTTGAACGATCACGGGTGACCACCCAGATCGAACATTATGATAATCTGGCGGCATTTTTTGATAACCTTAAACGGATCAATACCATTCTAATGGATCTGAACAGAGATATTTGGTTGTATATTGCCATGGATTATTTCAAACAAAAGATCAAAGCCGGCGAAGTTGGATCTTCGGCCATGCCTCATAAGGTCAATCCCATCGACTTCGAAAATTCAGAAGGCAACCTGGGTGTGGCCAATGCGGTTTTTGAACATCTTTCCGCCAAGCTGCCGGTTTCAAGGCTGCAGAGGGATTTGACCGATTCCACTGTTACAAGAAATATCGGGGTGCCGCTTGCCCATACGCTGATTGCATTTAAATCCCTGTTAAAAGGACTGGATAAATTGATTTTAAATTCCGAGGCCATTCATGCCGATCTGCAGGATAATTGGGCGGTGGTTGCCGAAGCCGTCCAGACCGTTTTACGCAGGGAAGGGTATCCTGAGCCCTATGAAGCCCTGAAGGAACTTACACGAACCCATTTGCGAATTGACCAAAAGGCGATCGTTGAATTTATAGAAAACCTGAATATTGATCAAACCGTTAAAGAAGAATTAAAAAAAATAACCCCCCATAATTATACGGGAATATGTGATTTTTAAAACGGCAATTGCAGGTTTCAGGTGAAGATTTTTGACCCCATCAACACCCCCCTTACAGGTACCAACCTCATTGAAGCCAGTGCGGGTACCGGCAAGACGTATGCCATTGCCGGGCTTTTTTTAAGGCTGGTTCTCGAAGAACAACTCACCTCGGATCAGATCCTGGTGGTTACCTTTACCCAGGCGGCTACCCAAGAGCTTAAAGACAGGATCCGTAATACTCTTTTGAGGGCGAAATCGGCATTTTCAAAGGGATCGAGCGACGATGATTTGATCAACAGGCTGGTTAAAAAACAAAACCATCCGGCATTGGCCGTTCAGTTGATTCAAAATGCCCTCATTGATTTTGATAATGCCGCTATTTTTACCATACACGGTTTTTGCCATCGGATGCTGAATGAACATGCTTTTGAAACACAGAGCTTATTCGACACGGAATTGGTAACCGATCAAACCGATTGGGTCCGGGAAATCGTGGATGATTTCTGGAGGAAGCATTTTTACAGCATGCCTCCGGAATTTATAAGCTATGCAAGTAAAAAGATATCCGGTCCAGATTTTTTTTTAGCGCTTTTCGGAAAACAAAAAGCACCGGCCATGAGGATTATTCCGGAACTCGAACCTCTTGAGTTAGAGAGCCTTGATGAGTATAGACATATTTTCAAAAAACTTAAGACCGCCTGGCCCATATCAAAGGACCGGGTAATACCCTTATTAAAAGATCCGTGTTTAAGCGGTACCATTTACGGAAGCCTGAAGACCAAAAAAAAGCAGACGGATTTTTCCAAAAGAGATCTAAACGTATTGTCCATGGCTCGAGCCATGGATAGATTCGTTGATGTAAAATCAACGGGTTTCCCTATGTTCAAGGATTTTGAAAAATTTACCGCCACCAAAATCGCCGTCTCCACCAGAAAAAATCATACTGCCCCGTCACACCATGTGTTTAACCTATGTGATGAACTCTATGAAAAAGGGATTACCCTTGAAGGGGAAATAGAAAACGGACTTTTGTATCTTAAAACCCTGTTTTTAAATTATGCCGGGGAACAACTTCCGGCCAGGAAAGAGAACCACAACATCCAATTCTTTGACGACCTTCTCATAAGAATAAAAAAGGCGCTTGAAAATAGCGGCGGCAACGATCTGGCATCGGCAATTCGGCGGCAATACAAAGCGGCCCTTGTGGATGAATTCCAGGATACCGATTCCGTTCAGTATGAAATATTCAGCCGGCTCTTTGATTCAAAAGAGAGCGTTCTGTTTATGATCGGTGATCCCAAGCAGGCCATATACGGTTTCAGAGGCGCGGATATTTTTTCGTACATCACCGCCTCGGGCAATGCGGATTCAAAATATACCCTGTTGGAAAACTGGCGGTCAACGTCCGGTTTGATAACCGCCGTTAATACCATATTTGCAAACGTTTCATCACCGTTTGTGTTCGAACAGATTGGGTTTGAAAAGGGAATGCCGGGGAGAAGAATCGAATCCATGGATCAGAAATCTTCACCCAGTCTTATCTTATGGTATTGGGAACCGGATAAAAAGTCAGACAAACCCAAACCTTTAAACAAAACCCAAGCCGTGCCGTTGATCGCAAAGGCGGTTGCGCAACAAATCTCCCGCCTGATTTCTCCAGACCCGAAGCGTCGGTCCGATGATGAGTCTGATCGGATAAAACCCGGAGATATCGCTGTTCTTGTGCGCACGAACCGGCAGGCCCAAATAATAAAAAAAAGCCTTTTGTCAAAAAGAATACCCTCGGTCCTCTATGATACCGGTAACATTTTTTATACCCAAGAAGCCGGGGAAATGGAAAAAATACTGACGAGCATTGCCGAACCCGGCAGCAATCGGCGGTTCAAAGCAGCCCTTGTGACCGATATCATGGGTGTTTCCGGAAACAAAATCGATTTGGCAGACAGTGACCCTTTGTGGTGGGAAACCCGGATCGGCAACTTCAGGGAGTATTTCCGTCTGTGGAACCGATACGGTTTTATCAGAATGTTTCGGAACTTCATGTCAAAAGAAAACGTCAGAGCACGACTTTTGGTGTTTCCGGACGGGGAAAGAAGACTGACCAATGTTCTTCATCTGGCCGAAATACTTCACCAGGAATCGATCGAGAAAAAAACCGGAATAACCGGTTTAATTAACTGGCTGTCTGAACAGAGAACCACTTCGATTACGGAATCCGAGATTCATCAGCTTCGCCTGGAAAGCGATGAACATGCCGTAAAAATTATAACCCAGCATAAAAGCAAAGGGTTGGAATTTCCGGTGGTGTTCTGCCCCTTTTCATGGGGGGGATCATTAATTAAAGACCCGGAGATTACATTTCATGATCCTGATAATAAGGAACTGACACTTGATCTGGGTTCAAATGAGAAGCGTGCTCATCTTGCCATTGCTCAAAATGAACTTTTGGCGGAAAACATGAGACTGCTTTATGTGGCGTTAACAAGAGCCATAAAAAGATGTTACCTGGTATGGGGACGATTCAGCACTGGGGAGACTTCTGCCATGGCCTACCTGTTTCACTATGGTCCCAAACCCGAAGATGACATCAAATCGCAAGATCTGGTTAGCTCTTTAAAGACAAGTGTTTCGGCGAAAAAAGATGAGGAGTTATTGGAAGATTTAAAACAGTTGGCGGGCAGGTCCCAAGGGGCCATAGTGCTTGCCCCCTTGCCCCTTGATGACGGTATGGAATATTTGATGCCTGAAGATGAAAAGGGAGACACTACTTGCCGGCAATTTTCGGGGAATATAGACACCTCGTGGAAAATCTCAAGCTATTCATCCATGGTATCGAAACGGGTCCCGGAAGAAGCGGTGCCCGACCATGATGTGTCTTATGATTCTTACGGTGATATCCCGGAATACGGTCTTGAGCGGAATAAAAAAACAGACATTTTTTCCTTTCCAAAAGGGGCAAGGGCAGGGATATTTTTCCATGATATTTTTGAACATCTCGACTATGCAGATCCAGATGACGGGTACAAAGAGGAACTGGTAACCCACAAGTTAACGGCATACGGGTTCGATCCGAAATGGCGAGATGTGGTATGCCATATGATAAACAACGTTCTGTCCATACCGCTTGAAATAAAAACAGAGACGTTGACGCTGTCTTCGGTTCACTGCAAGGATCGCGTCAATGAAATGGAATTTTATTATCCGTTAAATCCGATTACCCCTCGACGACTGGAGAAAATATTTGCCGATCATGATGGCATCGAATTTCCCGCCGGTTTCCCGGACCGGATTGGAACGCTGTCCTTCCCTTTTTCAAGGGGATTTATGAAAGGATATATGGACATGGTTTTCCATAAAAAGGGGCGTTACTACCTGGTGGACTGGAAGTCGAATCTATTGGGAACCCGAGTGGAGGATTATTCCAAAGATGCTTTGAATACGGTGATGATCAATGATTTTTACATCCTTCAGTATCATTTGTATACACTGGCACTGTATCAGTATCTTCGGGTTCGGTTGCCGGGTTTTGATTATGCAAAAGATTTTGGAGGTGTGTTTTACCTTTTCATAAGAGGGATAGATCCCGATTATGGACCGGAATTCGGGATTTACAAAGATTTTCCAAGCCCGGAATTTATTCATGAACTGGCCCGAGCGCTTATTCCGGGGTATTAAATGAAATGCCTAAAATGTCTAAAGTGATCTAAAGTTGAGGAATAATGCCAATTTATATAAAAGTTGGAGGGTAACGACTCATTAACCCTGGCCCAGACCGATTAAAAAGTCATGTTTGTAATGGTGCATAAGTCAAATCAATATATGAACGATTAGCACCAGGGCGGGCTTTAGTTCACTTCAAACTTTATCCGCCACCGTACTTTGGCGGATTTAGCTCACTCGGAACTTTTCAGATTCATAAAATTAATGTTTTGATTTATGAAAGAATATATAAACTATTTATATCATAGAGGATATCTAACGGATATAGATATGCATTTTGCTAAGTTCATCACCGGTCTCGGCAAAAATGATGATCCGGATATGTATCTGGCCGCAGCCCTTGCCAGCAACGCAACCGGCAACGGAGATGTATATTTTGACCTGACTTCTGTGGCCGAGAATCCGTTTTTGATGGGGCTGGAAGAAGAGGGAATCGTCAAATGGCCCAAGCTTTCCGGGTGGTTGCAAAAAATCAGGCAAAGCCCGGTCGTGGGAAGGCCCGGAGATTATCGTCCTTTGATACTGGATGGAAAAAACAGGCTATATCTCTATCGATACTGGGATTATGAAAAAAAACTTTCCCAATCGATTATACGCCGTTCCGGAGAAGATATCCGGGACTTGGATGTGGCCCGTTTAACGGACGGTTTAAAAAGGCTTTTCCCACAAAACCAAGATAATGAGTTGGACCGTCAGATGCTAGCGGCATACATTGCGGCGATTAAAAAATTTTGTATCATCTCCGGAGGGCCGGGGACCGGAAAGACATTCACGATGGCCAAGATTCTCGCGCTGCTTTTAGAACTGTCCGGAAAACAGAGACTGAAAATTTTGCTTGCCGCTCCCACGGGAAAAGCTGCTGCCAGAATTGCCGAATCCATTGAAGATGCAAAGAAAACGTTAAATAGCCGATCGGATATTATCGAGGCGATTCCTTCGGAAGCTTACACCATACACAGAATGCTCAAAACCATCCCGGGCTCCCCGTATTTTCATCATAACCATGAAAACCCACTTGATGCCGATGTGGTAGTGGTGGATGAAGCGTCAATGATAGATCTTGCCCTGATGTCAAAACTCCTTTGGGCGGTGCCTTTTGATTCCAGGCTGATACTGATCGGAGATAAAGACCAGCTTGCTTCGGTTGAAACCGGTTTTGTGCTGGGCGATATCTGTGACAGAGAAAATGTTCACGCCTTTTCAGGATATTTTTGCAAAAAATTTGAAGCGGTAACCCAACAAAAAATGGATCTTCCGGTTAAGGAACAAAAAGATAAAGGCGGTCTATATGACTGTATGGTTGTTTTAAAAAAGAACTACCGGTTTACCGGTAGCAGTGGGATAGGAGAATTAAGCCGCGCGGTAAACCAGGGAGAAACCCATAAGGTTTTGGGACTGATGAAAGACAGTCCCGATCAAATATTCTGGAAAAAGATTTCACGGCCCCATGATTTGTTACGTTCCCTGGGCAAAAGGGTTATCAAAGGCTATAGAGACTATCTTAATACGGATGATCCGTACAGAGCCCTTGAACTTTTTAACCGGTTCAAAATATTATGTGCCGTAAAAATCGGTTTAATAGGGGTTCATGCGGTGAACCGGTTGGCAGAACAGGTATTAAGCCGTGAGGGACTGATAGCGCCTGACCGGTCGTCAACCAATCCCTGGTACAAGGGCAGACCGGTTCTGATTACCCGTAACGACTATAGTCTGAAACTTTTTAACGGGGACATGGGAATAACCCTGCCGGCTTCGGGGTCAAACGGCAAAGATCTTTATGTTTATTTTTCAGGAGAATCCGGCGAACTCAGGCGGTTTCTTCCTTACCTGCTTCCGGAACACGAAACGGTTTATGCAATGACCGTTCACAAGAGCCAGGGGTCGGAGTTCGATCATGTTCTTTTAATTCTGCCGGACCGTGATTACCCGGTGTTAACCCGGGAGCTGTTATACACGGGAATAACAAGGACCAGAGAAACCGTGTCGATTTGGTCAACGGAAGATGTATTAAAAACGACAATATCCCGTAAAATCGAGCGAACATCGGGACTGAAAGATGCCCTGTGGGGATAAGGAGTGCAACCATGAAATATAAAGAAATAATATTCGAGGAAAAAGGATCTGTTGCGTATTTAACATTAAACCGGCCTGATATTCGAAATGCCATAACCGGTGAAATAATTATTAACGAAATCGAGGAAGTATGCCAAAGAGTTCAGAAAAATAATGATATTAATGTCATGATTGTCACCGGCGCGGGTTCAGCCTTCTCGGCCGGCGGCAACATTAAGGATATGGTTCATAAGCAAGGGATGTTCTCGGGAAATCCCGAGCAGTTGCGAAAGAATTACTGTGAAGGCATCCAGCGTATTCCTTTGGCTTTATATTATCTGGATGTTCCCACCATAGCGGCGGTCAACGGTCCGGCAATAGGGGCGGGTTGTGATTTAGCATGCATGTGCGATATTCGTATTGCCAGCGAAACGGCCCGTTTCGGAGAAACCTTTGTTTCCGTGGGTCTGATCTCCGGTGATGGCGGAGCATTTTTTCTACCCCGTATCATAGGATTTTCCAAAGCGTGTGAACTCGCATTTACATGCAGGATCATTGATGCGCATGAATCCGAGCGGATTGGCCTGGTAAGCGAAGTGACATCGCCGGAAAATCTTACTCAGCGGTGCACGGAAATTGCTTTTGAAATTGCAAAGCACCCTTCAAATATTCTTCGTTTGGCAAAACGTCTGTTCAATCATTCACAAGGAAGAAGATTGGAGGAAGTTCTTGAACTTTCTGCGGCTTATCAGGCCCTGTGTCACCATACCCCCGAGCATGACAAGGCCTTGGAGAAACTATTATCCGGTAAAAAAGGTCTTTCATAAAAACGTGCCGAATTGCAAAAGTAATTCTCCAAAATAGATGGCTGTTTTTTGTTCCTTTTCCTTTTCGCTGTCTTTCAACTTACAATTGAATGAAACGCAATCAATGGGTTTGGTAGTCATCCGCTCTGTGGAACCTTCTGCATGCAACAAACACCCTTTGCTATGCTTTATTTGATAATCTTCTCCTCTGTGTAAAAACACACATCCTTGATTCGTGGGTCTTTCGGTGTTTCTCTTTAAATAAAAGTTATGAAAATCATCCGGAAAACTCACTAGAAGATCCAGATCGGCATCCGGCATTATTCTGGGCCCGAAAATGTGCATCTTGTCTGTTATGTCATTGGGTATCACGGTGTAATCGATAATTTTTGGAAAGTACAATTTAAGCAAAACCTTGTCATTACCCATAATAGACGTAAATATGACTTGTGTGAAATAGAACTGCATAAACTGATCGAAACTTAAGTTCTTGTTTCCAAACGGAACCGATTCCCACAAATGGTTTACATATTCCGAATATATCAACTGGACGTTTTCATACATTGCAAAGCCGGGAGTCCGGCAACAATGATGAGATATACCTCCCGAAGGTTCACACTTCATACATTCTTCTAAAGAGGGCGCATTTTTCGTTTGTTTTGACAACAACTCTTGCAATGTTTTGGATAAACAGGTCATGGCGATACCCCAAACAACCTCACTTTTTTTCGGTTATAGTTTAATTTAATATCATGGGAAGTTTTTTTTGTAAATCTCAAATTACAAATCACAAATTCCAAAGCTTGGTCCTCTGGGGCAGGATTCTTTATTCTTGGAATAACAGCGGGGCTGCGGGTAGCTTCATTTTGGAAAGGAATACATAAGCTCAAGTTGGTTCATTTCGCTCATCCTGCTAAACGGAATCATGTGTTGCTTTTTTATAAACCGACCGTGGAAGCGAGTAATACGGATCCGTGTCCGTTCGCGTCAATAGGACGTCTGTAAGAAACTTCCCATTTTTTTTATGCTGACAGTGCAAACAGGCCCAATATTTCCAGCGAAGCTCGACCGCATCATCCAAACAATTCCTGTAATAAGGGCAAAAAATATTTCTATCTCCTTTGGTGTGAATCGGATTTCGATTGCGATCCATGGTGTAACTCCTTATTTTTAAACAAGATTCCTCATTTATAAATGGACACTATTCAGATCAAGATCAGAATGCCCGTGCAATGCTTATCAACGAAATTCGGGAGAAATTTCTATGCAAATCGAAATAAGCAATATATGTGCCAGGTGAGTCGTTCGGATATAAAATATAAATTATTAATTAAATTTAGTAGGTTATTAAGTTCTTAACAGGGAAAATCAGGGAGGAAAGGAACAGGTGGAAAGAAAAAAATCCCGTAACGCGTCAAAATAATATCGTATGTTGACAAAATTTGGCAAATAACGTCTCGGAAATTCTAAAATTGGTTGAAATTAAGAATCTTTTAATAGCTCCTGGTTTATGCCACTGTAGGCTTTCACGGGTTCAAAGGTTCAGAGGTTCAAGGTTCCATTCTCGTTCCCGAACTGCATTTGGGATGCGTATTTACAAGAAAAGCGTCAGTTCCCTCAGGCCTAAACCAAAATTTGAAGCCAAATTAGCAATTACTTGGGAAAATGAACATTTGTAACGAGAACTTCGGATCTTTAATGCCCTCTTTGTCATTAACCCTGAACCATTGAACCCTGAACCCGTGAACGGTTACATGCCACTTCCATGGCCCCAGTGAAACAGCATCCAATCACTTGTCGGAGAACAGAGTCTCCAGATAAAATCTGGTTATGGGATCCACGTCATCAAAATGGTGTCCAATGTCCTGATTTTTTAGTGCCATCTGTTTTCGGATATCTGTAGCCAGGATTTTGCCCAGCTCCACGCCGAACTGATCGAAGGGATTTATACCCCATACAAAGGCTTCAAAAACGGTTTTAGCCTCATAAAAGGAAAGCAACCGGCCGATATTTTCCGGCGAAAGATCATTTAAAATAAGTGTTGATGACGGCCGGTTACCGGAAAAAGATTTTGCCGGATGGGTGTCCTTCTTTCCCACTGCAAGGGCTTGGGGCTGTGCAATCAGATTCGACCAGAGTTCCTGGTGATTGGTAACTCCCTTTGATTGACTCTGATACTGTGTAAAATGGGGATTGATTACACCGATAAAGTCGATGGGAAACGCACGGCCTTGATGTGCCAGTTGAAAGAATGAATGCTGTGCATTGGTTCCCGGCTCTCCAAAAATAATATTTCCCGAAAGTTCATCCAGCGGTTCACCGTCTTGTGTAACTGATTTGCCGTTACTTTCCATGTTCAGTTGCTGGATATGAGCCGCCAGTTTGGATAGTGGAGATGCGTAGGGGATGATGGCACGAGCAGGATATCCCAGAAAATTATTATTCCAGATTGAGATAAGAGCGGCAATAAGGGGAATATTTTCTTCCACCGGGGCATGTTGCGCATGAAGGTCCATATCCTGAGCGCCTTTCAAAAACCGTTCAAAGCGGTCGTACCCTAAATACAGACTCAGCGGCACACCGCCTACCGCTGAGGTAACACTGTATCTTCCGCCGATGAAATCGAACATGTGAAATGAAGAAAGGACAGGATTTGAAGGGTCATCTCCCGGGGATCCCTTACTGGTAACCGTTACAAAATGTCGGGCAGGGTCAAGACCTTTCTCCCTCATAAAGGCATACGCCTGATGGGTATTGGCCATGGTTTCAGCCGTTGTATAGCTTTTTGAGATGACGATCCACAGGGTGGCCTCAGGATCAATAGCCGAGGCAATGGATCCAAAATTATGGATGTCCACGTTTGAAAGAAACATAATTTCAATATGTTTATCTGCCAACAAATCTAATGCTTGTGAGACAAATTGAGTTCCCAGATATGATCCACCGATTCCGATAACAACCATATGTTTAAACGGTTTCCCGGTTGACCCGGTTATTTTCCCTGTATGAACTTTTGATGCAAACCGTTTGATATCATCTCTTACCCGAATTATTTCAGGCATCACATTTTTGCCGTCAACAAAAACCGGATTGCCTGAAAAATTCCTTGCCGCCGTGTGAAGTGCCGCCCTGTTTTCGGTTGTATTGACCTTTTCTCCACAGACCATTGCAGTAAACTGTTCTTTTAATTTCCGGGCTTCAGTAAGTTCGAATAAAAGTTCCATGGTTTGTTCATCTACTCGCTGGCGTGAAAAATCATAAAAGATACCGGCGCCGTTTAAAGAAAAATTTATCAGTCGATCTTTTTCTTTTATAAGATATTTGAGATGTTTCTCAGGACGATTCATGGTATCCGCATGATGGATCAATTGCTTCCAGGCGGAGATATCATTTAGTTTCATAACGGTCATACACCTCTCCTTTGATTGGACGGATTAAACGCGTTTTGAACACGATATGGCTTCACACAAAATAGTGTGTATTTTGTCGAGCTTTTTGCAATTGTCTATACAATCAGGGAAATCTTTTCTTTTCTCACATTCTCTACAGGGGCTTTTTGTAAGGTAACCGATTTCAAAATCGAACCTGTATTTAAGGTTTTTATAGGGTAAATATTTCATTTTGAGATATAATGTTGACGGTTTCGTAAAAAGTATTTCGCAATCATTCAACGTACGATAAGTACGCCTCATGATTACAAAATTTGCACGCCTTGAATTTGAACTTTTTACAAAACCGTCTAAATTGGACTTTTTACGAGTTCATCAATGTTAGTTAGTTCATCAAAATCTTCAACAATATAGTCTGCACCTGCCTGTAACAGGTCCTTTTTCAGCGTGTCCTTGTCAGATGCTGATAAAAGAATTCCGATACCGGCAAATCCTGTTTTGGATCTCGAGGCGGCGACCATATCATCGGGCATATCCCCAACGTAATAGAATCTGGAGACGTTATGTTTATGGATCTTGGCAACGGCATCAAGCATATAAGGATCGGGTTTGCTGAGAGAGACTCTTTTTTTTTTATGTTCGTATATTTTTTTTTCTTGTTTAATACAGTCGTCAAGCGTGTAGACAATCTTGAAAAACTTTCTCAGACCGAAAAAATCTAAAGGGTAGTCGGCTTCGGCTTTGGGACGTCCGGTGGCAATGGCCAGAATATGATCTTTTGAGAGGCGTTCAAGGATGGATTTTTCAACCAAAAGTCTTTCTCTGTTTATATATCCTGTTTCGTGGTATATTCTTGACGGAATTCCGTAGGTGGCTTCAAACATTTCCTTTCCAAGATATATCTCCTGAAAGATTTGTTTTATAATATTTCCGCTTCCAACATCTCCGGTGAAAAGGCCGGTAATAAATTCATGCTTTTGTTTCCCTTTTTGTTTCAACAGAGAGCTTACCGGGTTTTCTGTGGCGTTCAAAAACTCTGACAGGCCCGTAACATCGCAATTGCCGATCACTTTATGATGCCGGATCCAGGGGTCCGGTTCTTTGATGTCTGCCGGACCTTTTACCAAAGTGAACAGAAGGCTAATCACCAAAAAAGTCAAGTCCCAATCATTATTCAGGCCTCCGCTTTGTTTTACTCTGGCAAGATCTGTCAAGGGAAACAGGGGATCGGGTAAATTTTTCCATGATCCTGCTCCCTTGAAAAATAATCTGGCGGTTTGTCTTACCGTGTCCCGGTATGATTTTGAGACATCAAGCAGAACGCCATCCATGTCGAAAACGATTAATCCTTTATATTCCATATTCAAATTATATATATAATAGACATATTGTGCTTTGCAATTTATTTTCGAAAGGAGGTGTTTATTTGTTTTTCCGATTACCCATAAAAAAGTAGAAATACTGACAGTCCTGTCAAAAAATGACACAGAATGTGTCGAATATTGTCAACACCTGGGTTGGCATGTAATTTAGGGTGATAATATAACTAACTGATTTAAAAATACATAATGAATTATTGTAAATTTTATTTAAAAAAATATATGTGTTTGCATGATTTTTGCTAAAATAAATCTTCAAATACAAAAAAAGGTTTCTCGGGTGTGCGTGCATCTTTTCTGCCGGGAGTCTTCAAAATTAAAAAATAAAAAGATGATGCACTCCGGTGTTAATAACGGCATTGCGGGAAATCAGATTTTTCGGTCGGGCCCTGTAGGATTGTCAACATTTCTACACAACCTGTAAATGCGACATGGCCTTGTAGGATTGTCAACATTTCTACACAACCTTTGCCAAGGGCGGTTCAAGTGAACCGCCTTTTTTTTGGATGATTTCTTCGCAAAAAATATCTTGCACAATTTTTTTGCCCGGATAAAAATGACCCTATGGATGATCATCAATTCCGGCGGCTGCTTAAACGATTCGAATTCTCTTGGTCAGGATACCGGAAAGTCCGAAAGGGGGTCAAAAAACGGATAAAAAAACACATGAACGCCCTGGGATGTCACAACATCACAACTTATCTGGCGGAACTGGACAAGAGCGATGACGTCAGAGAAAAATGTGAACTTCTGCTGACGGTTTCCATCACCCGCTTTTTTCGAGACAGGGAATTTTGGAAATCCCTTGAAAAAAAGTATTTACCCGATCTTATTGATAAAAACATGCAAAAAATTAAGGTCTGGTCGGCCGGCTGTGCGTGTGGAGATGAGGTGTACACTTTCAAAATCGTCTGGGATCACTTGAAAAATAGTTTGGGTCACCTACCGGAACTTGAAGTCATTGCGACGGACATAAATCCCGTCTATCTCGAAAAAGCCCGTACCGGAATTTATTCATCCAGCAGTCTCAAAGAAGTGACAGAAGAATTTCAATCCACATATTTTATAAAAAAGAAAGGAAAAAAACTTTTTGAAGTTAATGCTTCACTGAAGAAAAATGTTATATGGAAAACGCATCATCTGCTGTCCGATCCCCCTGGCTCACAATTTGATATCATTTTTTTGCGCAACAATGTTCTGACCTATTATGAAGATCTGCTGAAAAAAAAGGTTCTCATAAAAATACTCGATAGCCTCGCGCCTTATGGGTTTCTCATTATCGGATCCCATGAGTTTCTTCCTTTTAAACCCAAAGATCTTACCGCCATTGCACCGCATTCGTTTGTTTTTAGAAAAGAAGCTAAATAATTATATCTGAATCTTGTATGAAAAATGATTTTGGGCAGGCGAAAAAATAGGGGGGGGTAAATCGTAACCCCCTATTTTATTTATTTAAAATAATATGTTTAAAAAATTTCTTCAATAAAGGAATCGACAATCTTATCCGCGACAGCGTTGTTGTCAATAGTGTATTTTCCGGATTCAATTTTTTGTTTAAGTTCAGAAACTTTGTCTTCTCTGATATCCGGTTGAGATGCAATAATCTCCTTTGCAAGTTGAGTCTCTTTTAAGGCCGGGGAAAGGTTAACAATAGTGGCCTTTTCCGATTCAGCTTTTCCTTCACACGGTTGTTCATCGCAAAGCTTCTTTTCCCTGTTTACATCCGTCGCATTTTGTGTGGATTTAGAGAGCTGCTTACTGATTTCATAGTTAATAATTCTATCGTCAATTTTCATTATATGATCCTTTAACTCTTCATATTTTTATCTATGGTTTCCTGAGTGATTTCTTTTAATTTATTCGTTAAAAAACTAGAATCTTCAATGGAAAGTGAATTTATTGTTTCACCATGTTCGTTAATTTCCTTGAATACCAGTTCCTTGGGGTTATCCCCGCTGATCGTCAGCGGTGCTCCATATTCATCTTCAAGTTTTTCAAACACTTCTTTCTCAACATTATCGTGAGGCCCGTATTGAGTGATTTTATTTATAATATTATTAGTAATATTGTCAATAATAGTTTTCCGACGAGCATTTGAAGATATACTGATCCTGTCCGGTTTACTGGGATCGGTATTGTTTAGTCTGCTGGAGATTTTGCTTTGGCGAAGTTGGTCTCCATAAACCCGCAGAACATTATTAACATGATATGCTGATATTACCATAATTTTATGCCTCAGATTTTTTATCGGGATTTGTTGGCAAGAACTTTAGAAAAAAAATCGATTTTGTTACCCGTTTTCCTGAGTGTACCTAATAAGCGCTTCCATTTTTTCAGCTGCGGCGCCTTTGTCAATAGAAATTTCAGCCATAAGGATGCCTTCCTGGAGATTTTCTGCCTGTTCCGCCACAACAAGAGCTGCGGCGGAATTAATCAGGACAACATCTCGTTTCGGTCCTTTTTCGCCGGCCAATATATTGCGGGTTATTTTAGCGTTTTGGTCGGGAGTTCCACCCTGAAGTTCTTTTGAATTCCATAGGTTACCAAAAAATTGTTCGGAGGAGATATCATAAGTTCGAATCAGACCTTCTTTTAATTCGGAGATGCGGGTGGGAGCGCAAACAGAAATTTCATCCAGTCCGTCATGCCCGTGAACCACAAAAGCTCTTTTTGCTCCAAGAAGGTGTAACGCATGCGCAAACATTTCAGTGAGTTCGGGTGCGTATACACCGAGAAGCTGGCAATTGGCTCCAGCGGGGTTTGTGAGCGGGCCCAGCATATTAAAAATACTGCGCAGCCCCAACTCTTTTCTTGCTTTGGCCGCATGGCGCATGGCGCCGTGATAAAGCGGGGCAAAAAGAAAACCGATACCGATTTCCTGAACCGCCTCTTCCACGATTTCAGGGTCAGTATCCAGTTTTACCCCAAGCACTTCCAGAAGATCTGCGCTTCCGCATTGACTGGATACCGATCGATTCCCATGTTTGGCCACACACACCCCGCAGCCGGCCACAACAAAAGCCGTGGTAGTGGAGATATTAAATGTATGTGATGCGTCTCCACCGGTTCCGCAGGTATCTACAACGGTGGCGGACGGTGCTTGAATACGATGTGCTTTACGGCGCATGGCTCGAGCCGCTCCGGCAAGTTCTTCAAAAGTTTCTCCTTTGGTTGCCAGTGCCGCCATCAGTGCGCCGATCTGTGCATCGGTTACATTTCCTGAAAAAATTTCTGTAATCATTTGAGACATTTGAGTTTCACTCAGGTCGATTCGACGTATGATTTTATCAAGATTTTCCCTAAACATAATGGTTTTTCCTCACTTCGTTTCAGGTTTAAAGATTATTGAGAAAATTCCTCAAAAGCCGTTTGCCCACGCGGGTCATGATAGATTCCGGGTGAAATTGAATGCCTTCTGTAGGATGCTTTACATGCCTGATACCCATAATCTCTCCGTCTTCTGATTCCGAGCTTATCTGCAGACAGTCGGGAAAACTTTCCCTTGAGACAGCCAGTGAGTGATATCGCATGGCTTCAAAAGGGTTACGAATTCCCTGATACAGCATTTCTCCGTCAGAGTGTATCATGGATGTTTTTCCGTGCATGAGCTTTTTGGCGGAGACCACTTTCCCGTCAAAAGCCGCTGCAATGGCTTGATGGCCCAGGCACACACCAAGGATTGGGATCTTTCCGGAGAAGTGTTTCACCACAGGAAGAGATATTCCTGCATTTTCAGGACGGCCCGGCCCGGGTGATATAACAATTCCGGACGGATTCCATGAAATAAGATCCGAAATGGAAAAGACGTCGTTACGGATCACCTTGATGCAAGCGCCGATTTGCTCCAGATATTGTACCAGGTTGTAAGTGAATGAATCATAATTGTCTATCATTATGATCATGTTCTATCCTCCTTTACTTTTTTTTATATGATTTCTGAACCAGTTGCAGTGCTTTTTGCATGGCCATTGCTTTATTGACGGTTTCTATCCGTTCCCGTTCCGGATCGGAGTCGGCAACGATTCCGGCACCTGCCTGAACCGTCAGCGTCCCCTTTTCAATACTGGCCGTCCGGATGGTAATGGCCATATCCATATTTCCGTGGAACGAAATATATCCGACGGCACCGCCATAAGGACCCCGGGGTCTGTTTTCGAGTTCGGCGATAATCTCCATGGCCCTTATTTTGGGAGCTCCGGATAACGTTCCGGCAGGAAAGGTGGCCCGAAGCAGATCCCATGCATCATATTCTGATTTTAGATCACAACATATATTGGATACCAGATGCATGACATGAGAATACCGTTCCACGATCATCAAATCTGTTACCTGGACCGTTCCCACCTCTGCCACGCGCCCCAGATCATTTCGACCCAGATCGACCAGCATAAGGTGTTCCGCCCGCTCTTTTTCATCCCCAAGAAGCTCATTGGCCAAAGACCGGTCTTCCTGCTCGTTTTTCCCTCTGGGGCGTGTGCCGGCAATGGGGCGAAGGGTGGCAACGCCGTTTTCCAGTCTCACCATGGTCTCCGGTGAGGATCCCACGAGAGTCATCTCATCAAGACCCAGGAAAAAAAGATATGGAGAGGGATTAATGAATCGTTGCGCCCGGTAAAGCGACCATAGATCCGGTGGCGGTGTACATAAAAAAGGCATGGAAATGACGGTCTGGATGACATCACCAGCCCGGATATATTCTTTTATCTTTTTCACGAGAGAACGGAAAATGTCGTCTTTCATAGATGCTTTGAGAATAAATTCGGTATGGATCGGATGATGGTCTCCTTCTGCCAGAGGCCGTTCCATTTTTCGCAGAAGTGATTTGATGCGACGTGTCGCCGAATGAAACACCTGATCCGCGTGGTCCGGGTTGTCGATAAAGGCAATAACCACCCCGAGCAATGTATGCCGGATATTGTCAAAAATAAGCAGCTCATCGGGTATAATAAAATGAGCAATCGGTTTATTTTCCGGAAGCAGGTTGGGGATCGATTCAAAAAAAGAAACCATTTCATAAGTTAAATATCCGACCATTCCTCCCCAGAATCTGGGGAGTTCGGGTACGTGAGCCGGTCGATACGCGTTCATCAGTCTTTTCAGCACGGAAAGGGGATCTCCGTGATGAGGAATCTCTTCACAGTCGCTGTTTTCCCGGACTTCCACAAATTGAGGAAATACCCGTATATGAGTTCGGGCGGATACTCCCAGAAAGCTGTACCTTCCCCAACGCTCCCCCCCTTCGACACTTTCGAATAAAAACGCAGATCCGTTATTTTTATAGATTTTATTTAAAAGAGAGACCGGTGTGTTTGTGTCTGCAAGGATTTCGACACAGACCGGAATGACGTTGTTTTGTTTTGCCATATGCTGGAATTGGTCTATATCAGGGAATTCATTAATAAGCATATCCGGTTCCTTTCAAAAAAGTTTCACAAGAACAAAAAAAGCCGTGAAAATTTCCACGGCCCGTTTGAAACTAAAAAAGGACCGTGGTTTGAGTCGCCATGGTCCTTCGATATTTTGCTAATTATAAGTTATTCAATCAAGTTCCTGTGGCAGACCCGTCAATTTGAGTTTGCCACCACCAGTTTACCCGTTCGATATTTATTATTTGATTGTTTATTTTATTCATTTTCATGATCCGATTATGTTTAGGTATATATCATTGCGAAGGATTGTCAAGGGTTTTTATTCACCTTCGCCGAAATTCCCTGCAGCTTTTTGGAGTGAAACGCGTGCTAAAGCCCTTCAAACAGTCAGTCGGTTTCCAAGAGAAACACGCCGTCGCTCCGCTACACCGAAATCAACTGCTTTAACCTGTTCGATCTTTTCAAAAAATATCTTGACAAGATAAACGACGTTCCAGTAGCACCTTAAAGTTCACGGTATTTTTTTTGCTTTAAAAATGATTATCTGAAACTTGCATGAAAATTAATGAGGAGGATAAACCATGCTGGTTGTGATGTATAAAAAGGCGACCCAAGCAGAAATTGATTTTGTTGTGGCGACGATTGAAGAAAGAGGATACACGGCCCGTCCCATTCCAGGGGGAGAAAGAATTTCCATCGGAA
>JAFDHQ010000133.1 GCA_019308685.1 Deltaproteobacteria bacterium | reverse complement strand
GAACCCTGATTAGTGTCCATCCATAAACGGCATCTTTCACCTCCCGGCGGCGTTCTCGCTCGTTTTCAATCCTCGAAATAGCGCGCTATGCCTGTCGGAGATCCCGTGATGTTTTCGGGGAGGTTGAAAACTCGCTTGGGCCTTGCCGGAAACCAAAATCTACCATTTCTGGATGGACACAAACTAATGAGAAATCCCCTTTAACTTTTTTTTAGCGATCTTCGCTTCATTCGAATTCGGATGTTTTTTAATCAGTTCTGTAAAAATAAGACGGGCATTTGCTTTGTCCCCCAGGTTAAAAAAGGAAAAGCCCTGCTTTAAAAGCGAGGCCTGAACCTTATTCCCTTTGGGATATTTTTCGATGACCTTCTGGTATTCTAAAATGGCTTTTTCATACCATTTTTCATGATAATAGATTTCACCAATCCAGAATTGTGCATTGTCGGCATTTTTTGACTTTGGATATTTTTTTATTAATTTTTGGAAATTTTCCCGGGCCGACTCATAATCACCCTGATCAAATGCTTGTTTTGCCGAATGATAAATTGCATCTTCTGAAAAATTTTTTTCAGCTCGCCCATGGGTTTTTATACCCGAAGCCTGTTTCGCTTTTATGTCGGGTTCCGTAGACTCAAAATTCAGGTACTGCTCAAGGCGTGCGATACGGCCTTTATTTTCACTTGAAGTCCGGTCTATTCTGTCCAGCCGGATTTCTTTTTTTTCATATGAGTCTTTAGAAGTTTCTATTTTCTGTTTTAATACATATTCCGTCTCTTCGAGCCTTCCACTTAGGATTTGGATTTCTTGTCTCAGGTTTTCGATCATGGCACGCTGCTCGGCAAATTTACTCCTCAGATCCTGATTATTTTTTTTTTGGGCATTTAGTTGGGATACCAGTTCTTTGTTCTTTTTCTGAGATTCAAAATAACGCTTTTCAATCAAAGCCTGGCGATGGTCGAGAGTAATTACATCTCGCTGCAGCGCACAGCCGCATAACATAATCATGCACAATAAAACAACTATCGTTATATTTTTCATGACAAAATTAAACACAAGGGAATTTACCCCATTTAGTAGCGAGACCTTTGAAATTTTCAAAGGTCTCGTTTTGTAAATGGTTACGGTTTGAAATCATTTTGTTTTTCCTGCTTAAAGCGGAATACAATTTGCAAGACGTTTAGTTTATGGTAAAGTGACCTCTCCGGTTCTTTGCCCAGGCTTCTTCATTATGACCGGGGTCCACAGGTCGTTCTTCGCCATAGCTTATAGTGTTTAGTCGTGATCCTGCAATACCGAGATCCATCAGGAAGGTCTTGGCACTTGCAGCACGCCGCTCACCCAGAGCAAGGTTGTACTCGTTTGTACCCCGCTCATCGCAGTGCCCTTCAATGGTTACCGCAACATCGGAATTGTTTATCAGCCATTCCGCTTTTTTCTTCAAAATTACCTGTGCCTCGGCAAGCAGAACAGCACTGTCAAATTCAAAAAATATATCTTCATTTAAAAACATGTTTCGGGCTGCGGCCTCACTTTCTGCTTCTTCCTTAAGGCGTTGTTCCTCAATCGCCCGTTGCCGTGCCAACTCTTCCTGTTTTGCTTTTTCAGCCGCCGCCTGATCTTCGGCCTGTTGAGCTAAAGCAGTATCATCTCTGATTGTCTTTTTTGCACATGAAACGGTGAACAGAAATCCGGGAATTACAAGTACCATGGCCAAACTTATTAATAATTTTTTTCGCATTTTTTCCTCCTTTTAATTTCGTTTGTTAATTTGTGCTTTTTATCAAAAAAACTTTTATTAATTATTAACCATTCTTGGTGACCAATCCGGTTCCGTCTGCTCCCCCTTCAAGGCGAGCAATCGTCTTTGGTCGGTGCCATAAGCCGTCATAATGTAAATTCTGGAAGGTCCTTCCCGGGTGGAACTAAACACAATAAGGCTTCCATCCGGCGACCATGAAGGTGCCTCGTTGTCGCCCTGATCATGTGTCAATTGGGTCGGGCTTTGGCCGTCAATACCGATCACGAAAATATTATTTCGGCCGTTTCCCATTCCCGCGTAGGCTACTTTGTCCCCTTTGGGCGACCAGCTGGGCTGCGTATTATATCGTCCCTGAAATGTCAGTCTTCTAACCACTCCTGAAGATATATTTTTAATATAAATCTGTGGTGTTCCGGATCTTTTTGATACAAAAGCCATATGCTTGGCGTCCGGAGACCAGGTGGGCGACAGATCAATACCCTTTTTCCTTGTTAACCTATTAATAACTTTCCCGGTTCCGGTCAATAGATAAATTTCCGGGTCACCTGAAAATGAAAGGGTCGCTGCCAGAGCAAATTTGTTGGGAACCCAGGCCGGTGTGATATTGATTCCTTTTTTTGAAATTACAGCCCCTCGTTTTTGTTTTAAATTCTTCAAGTAAAGATCGGGCTTACCCTTTGCATAGGAGGTATATGCCAGCCATTTCCCATCGGATGACCATGCCGGAGAAAGGGTAATACTTTTTGTATGCGTTATCCTCCTGGGATTGTATCCGTCAAATTCGCATACATAAATTTCTTTGTATCCCGAATTTTTGGAAACAAATGCAATTTCACTGTTAAAAAACCCTCTGTCCCCGGTCAGAAAAAAAATAATCTCGCTGCAAAAACGGCGGACTATTTTACGCTGATCCTTTATCGATCCTTTGTATCTTTTACCAACCAGTAATTTTTCTTTAAACGTGTCATAAAGTCGAAGTTCCATTTCCACCTGGTTGTCCTGAATCAGAACCCCCCCGGTCACCAGGAGTTCTGCTCCGATACTGGTCCAGTTATAAAAATTTACATGGGCCAAGGAGGTCACGGTTTGCATATCCACCAGAAAGGCGTCACGGTCAAGGATTTTGAAATAGCCTGTAAATTCCAACGTTTCAGCGAGCAAATCAGATGCCGTTCTGGATAGGCGCTTTGTGTCGTCGCCCGGGTAAATTTCCTTGAACACAGGGATTGCAATTGGAATTTTTCGTAAAAAGGGATGGGTAATATCAATATAATCATATCCGTCCCCGCATATACCCGTGCCAACCATCATAAAAGATGCTATTACAATTAAACATATGGTTTTAATAAAGTATTTTTTCATTTTGTCCTTTGAGGCTTTTGCAAATACAACCCTATTTTATCCCTTCGGGTGTAAACCTCAGGCCGACGGTTACATAGGGCTTTGTCACCCCCGGCGGATGAGGACGAACAGGATTTGATTTCATAATAGCTTTTTTGGCGGATTCGTCAAAATAACTGTTCCCGGACCTTTTATCAAACCATATATCTTTTATCTCGCCGTTTGGCATAACTTTGAGTGCCAGATACGCTTCAAGATTTTTTTGCCCTCCGGCCAGCTGTTCGGAAAATGCCCAACGTTTCTGAATCTGGTACGCAATTTCGATGCGATATATATCAATTAATTCCAAAACTTTTTTACTGCCGGACCCGGATTCGCCGGGTATTCCCGGACGTTTTACATCTTGTTGGGTTTTGCGGTCATTGGGCCCGGTTTTTTTTACCTGATCCTTGAGACGGTCAATGGCCTGTCTGATTTGATCGGGCCTTGATTTTTCAACGTCCTTTTTAAGTTGGGTTATGGCGCTTTTCACTACACGGGCAGACTTAAAGGTCTTTTTTTTAAGAGATTTTTTTATTTTCTTCTTTTTGGGCGCAATAGAAATTGCTTTTGAGGGCTTCTGAACGCTTGCAGGAATAGTTTTTGAAGCAACCTTGGATTTCGGAGCCTTTTTTTTTGCTTTTGACGGTTTTTTAAGTTCTGCGGGCCGGAGATTGTCCGGAGCCGCTGATTTTTTCAGAGCAGGTAAGGAAACCATGCTGACATTTATAACTGAAAGGGAAGGCCTTCTATGGGTTGCATAACCTGGAGCAAATAACAAAATTACAAAAAGGATCAGGTGACAAATCAAGGAAACGCTAAAATTTAAAAAGAATGTCCTGCGTTCGTATTCCTTATCTTGGGACAAATAAGAATTTGAATGCATGCTTTTATTCATCAGCTTTTTGCTTTTGGTTTCTTTCCTTTCTCTTTTTGACGAATCGGCTCAGTCACCATACCCAGCTTCTCAATCCCGGCCTCTTTTATTTCAGACATGACTTGAACAACAAATCCATAGGGTATTTCCTTGTCGGCCCGAAGGTAGACTCCCCGGTCCTCCCGACCTTCAAGAATTTTTTTTAGTTTTTCCTGAAGAAAGTCGAGTGCAACCTGAAAGTCGTTAATAAATACCTGATTCTTATTGTTGATGGTAATGATCAAATGTTCTTTTTTTGAAATAAGCGGCTGTGATGTGGTCTCGGGCAGGGCAACATCTACCCCCTGCATCATCATTGGCGCGGTTACCATGAAAATAACCAGAAGAACCAGCATAACATCAACAAACGGAGTTACATTAATATCAGACATCAGGCGGTCACTATTGCCCCCGTTTACCATGGAATATTCTCCCCTTTAGGTCATAATGTCCCGTTCAATAATATTTAAAAAATCTGCGGAAAAATTTTGCAGTTCGGATTCCACAATCCTTATCTTTTGCATAAAATGATTAAAGGCGATAACCGCCGGTATGGCGGCTGCTAGCCCGGCGGCCGTTGCAATAAGCGCTTCGGAAATCCCTGGCGCCACCACGGCAAGGCTGGCCGAACCCCTGAGGCCGATACCATGAAAGGAATTCATGATACCCCACACGGTCCCGAACAAACCGATAAAAGGTGTTGTGTTACCGGTTGTGGCTAGAAAAGGAACCATTCGGGTCATCCGGGTGGTCTCGGCGTTAATGGCCCGGCGCAAGGCCCGCTTAACATTGCCGATTCCGGTGAATCTGGAACCCAAAGATGCACCTTCGTTACCGGATGAATTTTCTGATCCTGATTCTGTTGGATCCTTAAATCGGCTGGATTTTTTAAGTTCCACGTATCCCACGCGAAAAATCCTGGCAACCGGGCTGCCCTGAAGCAGCTTTGCTTTGGAAAAAGCACTGGATAAATTCCTGCTTTTCCAGAAAAAGTCAATAAATTCCGCCGACTCGGAGAACGCCCTTTTGATATAGCGATATTTCATTATCATAATTGCCCATGAGGTTACCGAAAAAAAGAGCAGCAGCAAAAGCACAAACTGAACCATAAGACCAGCGTTCATTATCATATGGAATATATCTATCTTTAATGGATTCATTACTCGGCTCCGTGTTTTAATGTATCGGAATTTTTATCCCGCTGTCAGCGGGTAAAATTAACCTATTTTTTAGGTCTATATTTTTAACTCGGGCATATGGCCTCAATGAAATATAAAAAAAGTATCACCCCAGTACGATCTGCCGGCTCTGTCCCGGTATTTCCACGGGGACCTACCCCGGTGAAAAGTGCTTTGCTGTTGCTATTGCAAATTTCAAAGGGCACAGCAGGGCAGGCGGGATAAAAATAATGGAATAATGGAATGATGGCATATTTCCCCGCTGGAAGCGGGATAAAAAGGATGTTATTAATCTATTTAATTCTCTGTCAAGAGGAATTTTACGATAACCCAATTTTCCAGCATTCTCCCGCCATAGCAGGATGATCTAATTTTTTTAACTATATGAACCGGTTTATGGTGTCAAGAAGTTTGGTTTGTCCACAAAATTGTCATTAATTTTTCTATTGCTTTATACTATAGATTGTATGAGATAGGGAGGTATTATGAAAAACATTGCAAATCTTTTGTTCAAAGCAAAAATTTTAAAAGATATTCCCAGATC
Organism: Deltaproteobacteria bacterium; assembly: GCA_019308685.1. Lineage (GTDB taxonomy): Bacteria > Desulfobacterota > Desulfobacteria > Desulfobacterales > UBA11574 > S5133MH16. The sequence continues at coordinate 1,425 of JAFDHQ010000133.1, read as the reverse complement.
AGGTTACCATTTTCTAGGGGTTGGAAAGGAGTCTGTGGCCGAGCATTCATTTACCGTTTCATTCATTGCTTTTGTCATGTCTCAAATAGAACCGGATGTTGACGCTCTCAGACTAATTGCCATGTCCCTGGTGCACGACCTCCCGGAGGCAAAAACCGGTGACCTTAACTATGTCCAAAAAAAATACGTAGCCGCAGATGAGAATAAGGCCGTTCAGGATATTACAAGAAATTTACCGTTTGGCACAAAACTTGCCGATTTAATAAAGGAATTTAATGAATGCCGGTCAATAGAGGCCAAACTTGCACATGATGCGGACCAACTGGCACTCATCCTTGACTTAAAATCCCTTTCGGACATCGGCTACGAACCTCCTAAAAAGTGGTTGCCTTATGCGTTACAGCGTCTGCAAACCAAAACCGGTCGAACCCTCGCAGACAGTATTATGCACACCGAATATGATGCATGGTGGCTGGAGAATTATGTTGACAGCCCCAATAAAAAGGAATAAAGGTTTTTTTTTATTTGATGAATTTGAATTGAAAATTCATCAGAGCTTGGGAGCTTGGCCCCGCCTGCCATTGCATGGCAAAAGCGGGCAGGCCCAAATGGCCTCCGGGCCATAGGCTTTTTGCCCCGGAGGGAATAATGAAGTAATGGAATGATGAATTTAAAGGAGTTTTTTACAATTTTAACAGGTCGTTTCCGCGATTACCCCCGATATACTCTCCGAACCGTAGGCACTACGATCCGTAGGCCAGCATTCCAGTATTCCAATATTCCATTCCGATGGCATAAACAGGTTGCCATTAAAAGACGTGTGATTTTATAAAGTTGAAGAATTTCCGAAACGTTAATTAATAATAACAAATTCAAAGTATTGGAGGAAGAGATGACCTGGCTTACGAACCCACTAGGGACTTCTGTTGGGAAAAAGCTAATGATGGCGGTTACGGGTCTGGGTTTTTGCTGTTTTCTGACCATCCATCTTGCCGGCAACCTGACCCTGTACGGGGGTAAAGATTTTTTTAACTCGTATGTGGAACATCTTCATTCATTAGGACCTCTGGTCACCCTGGCGGAAGTCGGGCTTTTACTTTTTGCCGTGATCCATGTTCTGACCGGCATGCTTCTTTTTTATCAGAACTATAAAGCCCGTCCGGTGAGATATTCGGTGAACAAGCGTGCGGGCGGACGGACCCTGGGGTCGGCCACCATGCCGTACACGGGTTTTATTTTGCTTTTGTTTGTTATTTTTCATCTGATAAATTTTCATTTTGTGGATAAAACCAACACCACCACGTTTGAACTGTTGTCCCATGCATTTTCCAACCCGGTATATATATTCATTTATACGTTTGCGGTGATCATTGCAGCGATTCATGTGAGCCACGGACTCTGGAGTGCGTTCCAGACCCTTGGGGC
>JAFDHQ010000132.1 GCA_019308685.1 Deltaproteobacteria bacterium | reverse complement strand
CGCCGTGGCCGAGCCATTCGGCAATCAGAGCAAAGGGGACCACGGGTTTTCCGTCCAGAATGTGGGCGTCTAGGATCGGGTATGTGTGAACATCGATTTCCCGTTTAACGGTCAAGGTGAGTTTCTCTTTTTTCTTTACATCTACGGGTGGTTCCAGAGTCGAGCATACGGTCTCGGCGAAATCCTGCTCTTTTGCCGGAATGATATTGGCGCCAATAACCACTTCTACCGGAACCTTGCTGTCTCCCATCATCTCGTAGACCATGCACATGGCCCCGGCATCCAAAGGAATCAATTCAACACCGTTTTGTTCAAATTTTCGTTTCAACGCGGAACATACCATTCCCCCGTCCCAGGGTCCCCAGTTGATGGCGGTGACCTTGCAATCCGGTCGTGTCAGGGATTCCTGTTGTGCGATCTTGTTTAACACCTCATTGGCCATGGCATAATCCGCCTGACCGTTATTCCCGATTCGGGCGGTCACGGATGAAAAAAGCACCAGGTATTTAAGAGGATCCTGCCGGGTGGCTTCAAGAAGTACATTAAGGCCCGTGACCTTGGTGTCGAAAACCGTTTCAAACTGATCCAGGGTTTTATCGATAATGGTGCGATCTTCCAGGGTACCGGCGCCGTGAATAATCCCTTTGACCGGGCCATGCACGGATCGAACATCATTTAAAATAGAGGTCACGGTATCAACATCTCGAACATCTGCCGAGTAATAACACACCCGGGCGCCGAGATTTCTAATGGTATCCAGATTTTTGGTGATTTCCCGATTCGCCATATGCTTTTTATATGCTTTTTCCAGCTGAGCCGGTGTGATATTCGTGTTCCCGAATTCATTTTCCAGGATTGCTTTTTTAATGGCCCCCTCATCGTGAATTTCGGCAAGCCACTCGGGTTCGGGAGCGGGATCCGAAGATCGCCCCATAAGCACCAGGGTCGGTTTTGCATGTTCTGCAAGGGCACAGGCAGCATATGCGGTCACGCCCCTCGCCCCACCGGTGATTACAACGACATCGCCCGGATCCAGGTCTATTTCTCCCTGGGGATAGGGCGAGGAATTAAGTTCTAATATCGATCGAGAGCCCGAATCCAGCCCCACTTCAACCGGGCCGGAAGGATCGGAATTTAACAGTTCGGCTACAACCGAATTTGCGATCCGGGTATTTTCTTTCCAATCCGGTGCGATGTCTATGGCGTGACAGCAGACATTTTCCCATTCAAGGGATGCGGTTTTGGCAAGACCGGCCAGACCCCCCTGCATCGGGGTGCTCATGCCCCGGCCTTTAAAACCGAAAGCGCCGTCCAGACGGGTGATGGTGGCAAACAGGGCGCCGCCCTTTGCACCTGAATCCAGAAGATCCGGGCCGATCTGCTTTGTCAGCATAAAGGCATGTTTTAAAAAACGTTCGTCCTTCATCTGGTTTTCAGCCACGATGACCAGTCCGGCAGCGTTATTCAACGAGGTTTGACCGGTTACCATGTCTGAAACCATCTGTTTTGTTAAAAGGACCGCATCCATGTTCCGGGATGAAAATTCATGCGTAATGGCTTCCGAAAGTCCGGTTTCATCATCCGTGATAAACACCTTGTGGTTGTCAGGCAAAGTGAGTCGGACATTTTGAACAAAGGGCTGTTCAACAATAGATACCACTTTTCTGCCGATTTGAGTGGCCGGGCGTTGGGGGGATTCATCAGGTTCGTCCGGGGACAAGGGTGCCGGTGGTTCCGAAATCGGTTCTGTATGAGAATCTGAAGACGCCGGTAAGGTATGGGACTCCGGTGTCTGGGGTGTTTCGGCCCCGGCCAGGTATTCAACGATCTGGCCCAGTGTTTTCAGGCTTCCCATGATTTCTGGAGAGATGGCCGGAAGGTTGGGGATTTGTTCTTCAAGGGTAGACAGTATTTCCACCCGTTTGATGGAGTCGATACCCAGGTCGGATTCGATATCCATGTCCATGCCCAGCATTTCGGTGGGATAGCCCGTTAACCGGCTTACGGTTTCCAGCATGCGGTTTTCTATTTCTTGATGATCGTTGGTTGATGATTCCGCGTCTTTGGTTTCCGGAAACGGGGGTACCTCACTATCCGGAGTTGCGGTAAGGTGTTCAACGATCTGGCCCAGTGTTTTCAGGCTTCCCATGATTTCGGGAGAGATAGCCGGGAGGTTGGGAATCTGTTCTTCAAGGGTAGACAGTATTTCCACCCGTTTGATGGAGTCGATACCCAGGTCGGACTCGATATCCATGTCCATGCCCAGCATTTCGGTGGGATAGCCCGTTAACCGGCTTACGGTTTCCAGCATGCGGTTTTCTATTTGTTCTTGAGCGGTGTCTGACGGTTTCAGATCTTTATCCGAGGGTATTAACTCACCTTTTTGAACAGAAGACCCCAGTGGATGTGTATCAGAAAGTTCCGGCGCTGCCACGGGATCCGCCGGTGGTGGAAGGTCATGTGGCGGTTCCGTGATTTCCGGATCAGGGGCGGTCTTATCAAAACCGATCAACGGCTCAACCGACTCGGGCAGTTGTTGTGTTAAAGATCCAAAGCGAACATCCGATGGTTTCATCTCTGTTTGAATGCCCATGGAAGCCGCGGCCAAACGCTGAGTATTTTCCATCATATTCTGAAGGGTTTTTGCTGCCTGCGTCTGGGTTTCCAAAAACTTTTGATGGGTTTGGGCGGTTTGCATCTGAATGGCCTGCATGGATTTCAGACCTTCCTGGACGATATGTAATGCATCGGGGATGAAATTTTTTGGGTGCTTTTTGTTTTTCATGGCGTCTTGATTTTTGTCTAATTTTCCGAAGTGATATCCAGGGGTTATCTAACCTCTTTGCTCTCTGCTCTTTGCTCTCTGCCCTGTGTTTTGACTTCTGACTTCTTCCTTCTGACTTCCGGTTTCTGACTTCTGACTTCCGGTTTCTGACTTCCGACTTCCGGCTTCTGACTTATGACTTCTGACGGTTGTGCTCTGTAATTTACCCCTGAAATGGGTATGCTCATACGCTGTTTTCTGGTTTCAGTGTAGGGTTCTTCCCAACAGGTTAAATTTACGTAATGTCCCAGTGAAGCCAGATAACAGAGGTTTCCGGCAAGATCCGTAATTCCGGATCGTTTTCCTTGAGAGGCGTCAAGGGCGATTGCCTGAAAATTTTGACCGTTTAATATGGATTTTACCAGGCCGGTCAAAACCGATTTCGGGCCCACTTCAACAAACGTTCGCGCGCCCGACTTGAATAAATTAATAATTTCACTAATAAAATCTACAGGTGATAACAGGTGTCCGTGCAGCAATTCTTTTGCTTTTTCAGGATCGGCAGGATAGGGGGCGCCGGTGGTATTGGAAAATACCGTTATGTCTGAAGGAACCAGGTCGATTTTTTCTATGGCTTGTGAAAAAGGCTTTTGGGCCTCTTTGACCAAACTGCTGTGAAACGCAGCGGAAACCGGAAGCCGGACGGTTCTGAATCCGTTTTTCCGGCATATGTCTTCGGCCATATGGATGGCATCCCTGGCGCCCGATAACACGCCCTGGTCGGGGCTGTTTCGATTGGCAAGAACAACACCTGTTTTATTTTCCTCAATCAGATGTTCGAGTTTTTCAAGCGGCCCGATGACCGCCAACATGCCCCCGGTATTTTGGCCAGCCGCCGCCATTAACCGACCCCGGGTAATGGCCAGGTGCAACAATGTATCCAGTTCCATACGGCCTGCGGCGCAAAGGGCCGAAAGTTCACCAAAGCTGTGCCCGCAGGTGAAATCGGCAGAGATGCCAAATCCGTGAAGTATGTTTAACATGGCCATGCTTACCGCACCGAGAGCCGGCTGAGCAATGTTTGTTCTCCGTAACGCTTGTTCCGGGTTTGTCTTTTCTTTTTCGCCCGGATCCGGAATCGGGTAGATCATATCGGTGAGCCGGCCATAATCTTTATATTGGTCATTTGCATTTTCCAGGATTTTAAATGCATCCGGAAAGCTACATACCAGGTCACGGCCCATTCCCGGGTATTGACTTCCCTGGCCCGGGAAAATAAATGCCATTTTCCCATCAGGTTCATGGCTGCCGTAAAAAATATTTTCAAGCTGCCATGCATGTTGGGAACGGTTTGATTCAAGGGCATGTGACGTGCGGTTAAATAGGCCGGTAAGATCCGTTGATGGTTCAAGGACCATCAGGAGGCGGTATGGATCCGATGTTGAAAAATCGGCTCTTGTTTTTGCCGTTATTTTTGAAAGGTCTTCATAGGACAGATTCTTATCAACATGGGTTTTGAAGTCGTGAAGATGTTCTTTTAGCTGCTCCCGGCTGGAAGCGGACAGGGCAATAATTTCAACAGATCCGTGCCACGTGATTTCCTGCTTGTGTTTCCGGTATTCTTCGACGACCACATGAAAATTGCTTCCGCCAAACCCGAATGAGCTGATCCCGGCCCTGCGCGGATGTTCATTATTCGAAAACCAGGGTCTTGTCGTTGTATTCAGATAAAACGGGCTGTTATGAATATTCAGTTTTGGATCAGGTTCATCCACTTTCAAAGTAGGCGGCAGAACTTTATTGTAAATGGATAACGCCGCCTTCATCAAGCCTGCGGCGCCTGCAGCGGCCTTGGTGTGCCCGATCATGGATTTCACGGAACCCAAAGCACACCGTTTGTCATTTTTGTCTGACGTGCCGAAAAAATTTTTTAAAGACTGAAACTCAACCTCATCGCCTACGATGGTTCCGGTGCCGTGCGCCTCGATCAACTCAACCGTGGCAGGGTCTATACCGGCTTGAGTGTATGCGGTTTGGAGTGCTTTTGTCTGTCCTTCGGCTCTGGGGGCGTATATACTTTGTGATTTTCCGTCACTGGAAACCCCTACCCCTTTAATCACTGCATAAATTCTGTTGCCGTCTTTTTCCGCATCATCAAGCCGTTTCAGAATAAATATCCCGATGCCTTCGCCAAGCACCGTGCCGTCGGCATTTTTTGAAAAGGGTCTGGCATCTCCGGTGGGGGAAAGAACCATTGTTTTGGAAAAGCACATATGCATGAAGATGTCATTGAGCATGTCAACGCCGCCGGTAATCACCATGTCACTGCGTCCCGAAATGAGTTCCATAACCGCAAGATGGATGGCGCTCATGGAGCTTGCACAGGCAGCGTCAATAACACAGTTCGTGCCTCCAAGGTCCAGACGATTGCAGATTCTTCCGGCCACAACGTTTCCCAAAAGCCCCGGAAACGAGTTTTCCTGCCAGGATACATATGAATCGGATATTTTTTGGATGACTTCTTCAGTTTTTACCGGGTTAATTCCAGAATCCTGAAGGGCTCTACGCCATATGGGATGGCCAAGTCTTGCGCCAAGCGGAATCACAAGCTCCTGTGTTCCGGTGACACCGAGGATGACGCTGGTTCTGTCACGGTTAAAATTATCCTCCGCACCATAACCGGAATTTTCCAAAGCTTTTTGCGCAACGACCAGGCCCAGGAGTTGAGAGGTATCCGTGGCTTCAAGAGAAGTTGGAGGGATTCCGAATTCAGTGGGATCAAAAGAAACCGGAGAAATGAACCCTCCCCGTTTACAATACACATGATCGGGTTTTTTTGGGTCCGTGTCGTAATAATCTTCGGATAGCCAGTGTGTTTCCGGCACCTCGGTTATGGCATCTTCACCGTGAAACAGAAGTCGCCAATATTCTTTTAAACCGGGGGATTTGGGAAAGAGACATCCCATTCCGATGATGGCAACAGGCAAACTCTTTGGTATTTTATTATCTGTGTTGTTCAATGATTATCTATTGTGAGACCTCTGCAAAACGCCCCCTTTTGCCCAATTCCGACGTCAGGCTCAAATTTTAATCCTCAAAATACTCAATGTATTCCTGTGGTTAAAATTTTCGCCTTCCTTGGCCTTGAACAAAATTGAACGTTTTTCAAAGGTCTCATTTTGATGAATTCATAAAAAATCGAATTCATCATGTGTTTGATTTTTAGCAGTTTCTGACTTTTTATGAGATCTTGAAAAACTTGGTCTTTTACAAGTTTTTCGATCATAATGCAAGTAAAAATTATTTGCAAGCAGATTGATGGTAAATTTATTGTTGACATATTGATATAACAACAGCATAATTAAATATCCCAGTTATTCTATAATTTTTTACGATAGATTTAGATATTACATTTTATAACCAATCGGCTCGATAATTTATAAAGATGTTACAATAAATTTTATCAACCTTTTGATAAAATATCAAAATTTGGCTTTGCGAAGATTGATATATTAATACAACAACTTTTCAAGATGCTATTATGATAAAATTCTTCACAAATCGGGAAGCCTCAAACCGGCTGGATATCAATCTTTCAAAATGGAAACGGTGGTCCCGGGAATTTCTACCGCCTGATCCTCTGGGCGGAATGCAATCCGGTTTCGCAAGACAATACAGTCCGGATGGCGCGTTTACGGTTTTTTTTGGGGGACATCTGGTGGCTGACTTAAAATTTACGATTCCTGAAGCAAAACAAATCATAAAAGATTTGCATCCATGGTTTGCAGGAAAGGGGTTTTATTTTGATGCCGGAAGCGGCGCGACGGTAAACCAAGGTGTGGATCAACGGGTAAAAAAATATATCATATTTATTGAGCGTGAAAAAGATCCGGATAAAACGATCAGCTTTAGTTATACGATTAGAGGAGTAATTTCCAATGAACCGGTTAATTATAAAGGTTTTGAAATTATGAAAGAACTTTATATGGAAACAACCATGGGTTTGCAGACGAAAAAAATGTCAGCAGTTGATGTGAATATCGTAAAAACGGTAAATATCACTGATGTCCTCAATAATTTTGTGGTGCGTTTGAACTTAAATCGATCCTGTTATCCGGCACTATCATTAACCAATTCCAGTAGATCCTGAAGGGGCATCGGAGAAAAATTTCCAATACCGGCCGGTAAAACAACGCCTTGATTTCTAAGCCAGTTTACCCGTGTTGCCACTGAAGCGCCGCACAGAAGGTTCATGGCAACGCTAACGGTTTCGCGATTTTCAGGTTTTTCAAGAAATGACCCTTTAACCCATTGATTAAAAGCCCCGATTGCCGGACCGCACCATATCTGGTAATCGATTTTTCTTGAAGGATCACCAGAGTTGGCCCAGTTTGAAGATTGGCCGAGATAGGATCGAAAAACAAGGGACATCTTGTGTCTGGGGTTTTTTCGAGCTCGTTCGATCTGTTTCGGGTCATGCATTGCAAAATAATTCTTTGTCTGTTCCCATTCATCTTGGAAACTTTGCCTGAAAAAGTCACGTTCCAGTACAGCCTTTTGTTTTTCCGGAATATTTTCAAAACGGTCGTAGTTACAATACAGATCGTAAAGTTTGGCGGCACGAAGCGGAAACATGGTCCCGCGTTTTAATACCTGGACTTTAACCCCCATTTCAAACATATCGGCGGCAGGGGCCATGGTCACATCCGCCTGGTCGGCTTCAGCCAACATTTGACGGACAGCTTTGGACGTGCCCGCTTCCACACAGGACTGGTTGATTGAGCCGGTAAGTATATAGGCGGCGCCCATGGCAAAGGCAGCGGCGGCCGAATCCGGTGTGGCAATTCCTCCGCCAAGCCCGACGCAAGGGGGTCTGCTGTAACGGTATTTTTCAGTGAATTCGTCACGAAGGGCAATCATGGTCGGCAAAAGCGTAATTGCCGGCCGGTTATCCGTGTGTCCGCCGGAATCTGCTTCCGCAGTCAGATCCTCGGCCATGGGTATGGATTTTGCGAGGTCAGCTTCTTCTCCGGTTATCATTTTTCTTGCCACCAGTTGTGCCAGAAGCTTTTCCGGCGGCGGTGAAAAATACTTTCTGGCAACTTCAACCCTGGAAACTTTTGCGATAACCTTGTTGGGGCAAACAACATTACCGTTTTTGTTCCGATGGATTCCTTTTACCCGGTAGTGTACCAAGGGAAGTGTCAGATCCAGGTATGCCGAGCTGCTGACTAAAGTTATCCCACGCCTTAAATAGAGCTGAACCACAGCCGCTTCTAATTCAGGGTCGTTGGGGCTGTTGATCAGATTAAACCCAAAGGGTGCTTCCTTTAAATTTTCCTGCAACCGGTCGATTGCCGCTTCTATTTTATTAAGAGAAAGACCTGCAGCGCCGAAAAAACCAACCATTCCGGCACGCCCGGCTTTTTCCACCATTTCAACGGATGTAATTCCGTTGGCCATGGCACCGGCAATATAGGCAAAACGGAGATGATATGTTTTCTTAAAAAGGGGATCACCTAAATTTTCAGGGGGCAGTGGGGGAACATATGCATATAATGGAAAAACTTTGGGTTGTTTCGGAATCTTTTTGCCGATGGTTATGGTGCCCCCCCGGCCTATGGCGAACTGACCGTCAAGGTTTAACAGATGGACCGGCTGCGTCATCCGAAGTATGGCTGACCTGACCGCATGATCTCCAACTTCAGGCTCTGTGTGACCTTGGGTCCACCAACCGGGCATCTTTTTGTTTGTAATAGATGATTGCATTACGGTAGGATTTATACAAAGTACACGTGTGTGTCAATAAGATAACATAATTTCATTCGTCTCGGGCTAACGCGTGCTAATGCACTTCAAACAGTCAGTCGGTTTCCAAGAGAAACACGCCGTCGTTACGCTTCGCTGAAATCAAATGAATTTTTTCCCGAATAAGATGCAAAAAATTATCGACAGAATGACTTATTTGATGTAGATAATAAGTTTTATTTTGATTGTAAAATTTTCGTAATTTCGTAATAAGGATGGATTTATGAAAAGCGGTAACATCAATAATAGAATCGGTATAGCCTCTTTGCTCGAAAGCACAGAGATTAAAGACTACTTTAATACCTTTTTAGTACTGATCGGCGGGGTTGAATTTGTAATATTTGTCGCCCATTTTATCGGCGCTGTGGGTCCTAATAAAGAGCCATTTCCCTGGAAACAATATTTTTTCATCGCTTTTATTGCACCGATTGTTCTGATATTTGTTATCGGGCTTATCGTTGTCGGTTTTAATTACTATGTATATGGGAAGCAAGAATCGGCGATTTTTCATGAAAAAAGTCCTTTGGTTGGGACAAAAATGAAAAGATTCGGCCACAGTTTCAACTTCCTGCTTTCTGTAATGCATCAGGTGCCGATTCTTGTTGCTATGATTATTTTAGGATTAGGATCTGTTGTCTTATACAGGTTTGATGCTGTCATTCACGTATTAGGTCAAGTGGGAGAGAAAACGGCATTTTATCTTTTGATCATTTTGTGTGTGTGTGTTGTCGGTGGATTGATTTATCTTCTATTCTGCCTATACTGGAAGTTTAAACTCCATAAATATCAAATCCAGCAGCAGTGGGAATACAAACAAAAAGTTATCGAAACGTCCGGTCTTATTATACTGGATAATAATACGGTGGTTAACGGAGAAGGAAAGCTTATTGCCCATGATGGGATGATTGAAAACGCCGGAGATGACGTCGTAAAAGAAAAAGCTTTGGTTCCTCTTGCGGAGAAGCTGTTGTTAAAGTGAGACCTTTGAGAAATGAACATTTTTCAAAGGTCTCAAAGTAAGGGTAATTGCAGATGGTAAACTAAACGGAAAAGTAACCCTAACCACTCTGAATCATTTCGGCCAACGCCTCCAACGCCATATCGTACCCCTTTACCCCAAACCCTGCAATCTGAGCCGTCGCCACATCTGATATCATTGATCTTTGTCTAAAGGATTCTCTCTTGTAAATATTGGAAAGGTGTACCTCGATGACAGGAATATCGAGTAAAAGGAGCGCGTCTCGGATAGCGATACTTGTGTGAGTATAGGCAGCAGGGTTTATAATAATTCCTTTTTTAAGAGCCACGGATTCCTGTATTTTATCAACAATGGCCCCTTCATGATTGGAAAGGCCCAGTTTTTCCCCAAGTTTTTCAAGTTCGGAATTAATTTCATCCAGTGTTGTGTTGCCGTATAGTTCAGGCTCTCTTTTCCCCAGCATATTCAGATTTGGGCCGTGAATGACCAGTACGTTACCAGTGTTTTTACTCTGTCCCATTTTATTGCCTGCCATTATTATATTTAATCTTGAAAACCTTCTCCTGTGGGCCAGGTCAAAGCTATCCGGCTCTGCCTTGGAGTTTTGTGTCTAAAATCTCAAATTCCAAGCACCCCGCCAAAAGAACGGCGGGCAGGCAAATTCCAAATTAACCCGCCTTAGGCGGGTTAATCTCAAACTCCAAATTCCAAATTTCAAACCGGTTCAACGCGCAGCGCAGGCGCTTGCGCCGCGTGAGTGATTGTTTTTTTGTTTGGGATTTTGAATTTCGGTCATTGTTTTTTGCCTGCCCTGTTAAATAAATCGTAGATTTAATGCGAAGCATTATTTAACAGGGTAAATTTTTTAGGATTTGTTATTTGGGATTTCAATATTTCAATTAACTTGCAACAAAGCAAATCCCCTCTAAATATAACCAAAGCCTGGTTCTTTTAGCCAGGATTCTTTACCCGCTGATTAACTCTCGGAATCTATCTATGGTTTTTTTATAGTCCGGGCTTTTAAAAATTGCCGATCCGGCAACAAACACATCGACCCCGGCATCCGAAATATTTTTAA
>JAFDHQ010000131.1 GCA_019308685.1 Deltaproteobacteria bacterium | reverse complement strand
CTGAAAAATACCGGTGGTGAAGAGAAGTTAAAAACGGATACACCCCAAAATAAACCAAAGCCTTTGCGTAAAAAGTCCGTTTCTAAAGCAAAAAAAACGCTCGTATCCAAAAGGCCCGCAACAACACGAAAAAAGAAAATCACCACTGTTAAAAAATCGACCGAAGAGAATAAAATTTTTACCATTCAGGTGGCCTCATATAAAAATTCAAAAACTGCGGATAACATGGTGGCGAAGTTTAAAAAAGGAGGATACCCTGCGTACAAGAGCATGGGAAAAATTCCAGGAAAAGGCATCGTTTATCGAGTAAGGATAGGGTATTTCAAAAACAGAGCCGAAGCCGGCAGCACATTCAACCGGTTGAAAAAAGAAAACATAAAAGCAATCATTGTTCAGAGATAGTTTCTTAAATTATACAATCGCTTCGCGATTCTATATAACGCGGCTTCGCCGCTCTAAAAAAAGGAAATTCCTATCCCAATAATTTTTATGTATTTTTTAAGCAAAAAAAAGTTTGACAACATCACGAAGCACGAAGATTATATATTTTTTTCTTCTTTTCCTTCGTGAGCTTGGTGGTAAAATTATTATAATGGCGTAAACCTTCATCATTTAATATTCAATTTTCAGGTTTATCCGGCTCAAGGAGATATGATGAAAATAACCAAAGAGGAAGTTCTTCATGTGGCAAACCTTGCCCGTCTTGATGTTGACAAGGTGCTTATTGACAAGTTTGCCGCACAAATCGGAACCATATTGGAATATGTCGATACATTAAACCGTGTCGACACAAAAGAAGTGACGCCGACCTCTCATGCCATTTTTCTGACCAATGCCTTTCGGGACGATGATGAAAGGCAAAGTTTTGACAGTGATTCGGTACTTTCCAACGCCCCTGAAAAAGAGGATGGAAATTTTATCGTTCCAAAGGTGATTAACTCGTAAAAAGGGACTACATAAATGAAACTGTATGAACTTACGATAAAAAAAGCCCACCTGCTTTTAAAGAAAAAAGAGATATCTTCTCAGGAACTCACCCGGGCGGTCCTTGATCGTATCGATGCTGTAGAAGAGCACGTGGGTGCATATATCACCGTGGACAGTGAAATGGCCTTGGCCCAGGCCAAGATTGCCGATAAAGAAATCTCCCGGGGCAACATTTCGCCCTTGACCGGTATTCCTCTGGCATTGAAAGATCTTATATGCACAAAAGGTCTGCGCACGACCTGTGCTTCCAGGATTCTCGAAAATTTCGTGCCGCCCTACGATGCTACAGTGGTTAAAAAATTAAAAAAACAAGCAGCTGTAATTGTTGGCAAATCGAACATGGACGAATTTGCCATGGGCTCATCCAACGAACATTCCGGCATAAAGCTGACCCACAATCCCTGGGATCAGACGCGCATTCCCGGCGGTTCAAGCGGAGGCTCTGCCGCGGCCACCGCCGCGGATATGTGTATCGGATCGTTGGGGTCTGATACCGGCGGATCGATCCGCCAACCCGCCTCACACTGCGGAGTTGTGGGGATGAAACCCACATACGGCAGGGTTTCCCGATTCGGTCTGGTCGCATTTGCTTCTTCTTTAGATCAAATCGGTCCTCTGACCAAGGATGTTACCGATTGCGCCATCTTAATGAATGTTATTTCCGGGTACGATTCCTCTGATTCCACGTCAGTGCCTGAAGATGTTCCGGATTATACGCTTTCTCTCAACGATGGTTTAAAAGGGATGGTTGTCGGAATCCCAAATGAGTACAGTGCCGCCGAAGGTCTGGACCGCGATGTTTCCGATGCAGTCAAAAAAGCCGTTAAAAAAATCCAAGAAATGGGGGCCGGGTGTGTTGAAGTCTCTCTGCCTCACACGGAACATGCGGTGGCTGCCTACTATGTGATTGCTCCTTCGGAAGCAAGTTCCAATCTTGCCCGGTATGACGGTGTAAAGTATGGTTACAGGGACAAGAATAAAAAAAGTCTGATGGAAATGTACAAAAGCACTCGTTCCAGAGGGTTCGGCCCGGAAGTTCAACGGCGCATTATTATAGGCACATACTCGCTTTCCGCAGGATATTATGATGCATATTACGGCAAGGCATCCCAGGTTCGAACCTTGATCATCGAGGATTTTAAAAAGGCATTTAAAAGCTGCGATGTAATTCTGTCGCCGGTGGCGCCCACCCCGGCCTTCAAGATAGGGGAAAAAGTCGATGATCCGCTGACCATGTATTTATCCGACATCTTTACCCTTTCGGCAAACCTTGCCGGAATACCGGGCATTTCCGTTCCTTGCGGGTTTTCATCAAAAGGACTTCCCATCGGGCTTCAGATAATGGCAAAACATTTTGAGGAAGAAAAACTGTTTAAAGTGGCCTACAATTTCGAGCAGGCCACCGATTTTCACAAGAAAAAACCAAACCTTGACAAGCCGGAACCAAACAAGGTTTAAAAAATTGTGAAAGATATGAAAGCAACAGCTGTGACGGGACAAGGTTAAGCTGGTTGGCCCGTATGCCCGTTGACCGGTTACGAAATCAATACATCCCTAAAAACGAGCAAACTGGAAAACGGGACAACGGGCTAAACCATTTATTATCAAAGATTAGCAGCCCATATAAAAGTTGTTTTCCATAAAACCACGAAGAACACTAAGAAAGGAAGATAGGATATGACTATTCAGCCAAAAGGGGAAGATTTGAGAAAAGCTGTCAAGTGGGTTTCCGGTGAACGAAAGTACAACCCGGAAAAGGAATTAAAGGCGCTCATCGAAGAGGCATGCATGAAATTCGACCTGTCGCCCATGGACGCGGATTTTTTACTCCGCACCTTGCTTGAACAGGAAAAATAACTAGTGTCCATCCATAAACGGCATCTTTCGGTCCCCGGCGGCGTTCTCGCTCGTTTTCAATCCTCGAAATAGCGCGCTATGCCTGCGGTTGAAAACTCGCTCGGGCCTTGCCGGAAACCAAAATCTACCATTTCCGGATGGACACTAACCAACAATAAAAACGAATTATGTCCAAAATAAAAATACTTCCTGAAATCCTTTCAAACAAAATCGCTGCGGGCGAAGTTGTCGAGCGCCCGGCTTCTGTTGTCAAAGAGCTTGTGGAGAATGCACTGGATGCAGACAGCACAAGAATCATCATAGAAGTGGAAAAAGGCGGGCGTTCCCTGATCCGGGTTTCCGACAACGGCATGGGAATGAACCGGGATGATGCCCTACTGGCGCCGGAACGCTATGCAACCAGCAAAATTTACAAAGACGAGGATCTGTTTGCAATCCATACGCTGGGTTTCAGGGGGGAGGCCCTGCCGAGCATTGCCGCTGTTTCCAAGTTTTGTCTGGTAACCCGAGACCGGACCTCCCAAGCAGGAACAGAAGTTGTTGTTGAAGGGGGCACAATAAAAAAGGTTTCCCAAATCGGAGCTCCCTTGGGAACCATGGTCACTGTGAGTCAGCTTTTCTTTAATACGCCTGCCCGCCGAAAGTTTTTAAAAACCGTGAACACGGAGATGGGGCATATTGCAGATACGGTTTCAAACATGGCACTGGGACACCCCGATATTCAGTTCAGGCTGATTCATAACGGCAAAGTTGTTAAAAACTTGTCGGCCACAGCCGATAACGTCGGAAGGGTCGTGGATGTTCTCGGCAAAGACATTAAAAATAATCTTTACAAAATAGAATTTACATCCGATTTTCTTACCGTTCAAGGCTGGATCTCGTCTCCCCGGATCACGCGCAGTACATCCCGGGGAATCTACCTTTATGTAAACCGGAGGTTTGTCCGGAACCGGGTGATCCAACATGCCCTTTTCCAAGGGTACGGCTCAAGATTGATGAAGGGGCAGTTTCCGGTGGCGGTAATCTTTATCCATGTTCCCTGCGACCAGTTGGATGTCAATGTTCATCCGACAAAACACGAGGTCAAGTTTGCGCAGCAGAAAAAAATTCATGACGCGGTTACCGGGATTGTGGCAGAAAGGTTGCGTGTTGCGGATCAACCGGAATGGCGCCCAAAAAGGTTTCCGGAACCGGAACCCGTGGACGCCAAATCCCGCATCTCCGAATCCGTGCCTGATTTCAGCATCCCGAAAAAACAAATCCCAACCCGGTATACCCGCACAAACGGGATCTCCGCTTCACTCCGACCCGCAACCCGAACCCGGCAAGCCGTGACCGATATCCCCGCGGAAGCGGGATCTCCGCAAAAGCCGGATCTTCGCTTCACACCCACTTCCGGTCAAACGGAGCTGTGGGCAAGAAAACGGTTCGGTGATTTAAAGGTAATCGGTCAGTTCCATGATACGTATATCCTCTGTGAGTCTTCGGAACGGATGGTGTTGATCGACCAGCACGCAGCCCATGAACGGATCCTTTTTGAACAGCTTAAAAACCAATCCCAGGCTTCAAAAAAAACATCCCAAAAACTTCTTATCCCAGAAACCATTGATCTTGGATACCGGGAGGCAAAAATTCTCGAAGGACTGATTCCGGATTTAAATGAACTGGGATTGGAAATAGAACCCTTTGGCGGAAATACGTTTGTGGTAAAATCGGTCCCGGCCCTGCTTGAAAACAAAGAGGTTAAACCCCTTGTTATGGAGATGGTCGAAAAGATGGCCCAGATCGGCTTTTCACCCGGCCTGGAAAAGGCCATGGACCAGTGCCTGATACTCATGGCCTGCCACGGGGCCATCCGGGCCAACCAGAAGCTTTCGGAACAAGAGATCAAGGGGCTTTTAGACCAGCTCGATCAATGTGACGAGCCCTCCAACTGTCCGCACGGACGGCCTACCTGGATCACCTGGAGCATAAAGGATCTCGAAAAATCCTTTAAAAGAATTGTCTGAAACAAGATCTCAGTACATCTCTTCGAAAAAAATAGCAGAACTTAGCTTAGAAGTGGTTTCAAAACCTTCAATCAGGTTCAAGGCCAAGGCGGGACGAGGGATTCAAACGCAGGAATATATGTAATATTTCGAGTATTGAATCCCTCGCTCCAACACAGGAATTGGGCCTGAGGGGAGGTTTTGAAACTGCTTCTAAAAGAACTTATACTGGAATCCCGCCGCTATAAGTGTAACATCTTTTTCGTATTTAATGCCTGTTGAGGTGGTTTCATCCTTATAGAACACATATAGTATGCCGAGATTTAAATCCAGATTGGGGGTCGCTTTATAAGCAATTCCACCGGCAATTGAATTGGCATTCAGTTCGGGAGTCTCCACTTTCATGTCGTCCGGGTCTATCCCTACATCGGTATACATGTACCCCACACTCGCCTTCCATTGGGAATTAATTGTATATTCGCAGGCAATGCCGATGTCATAGCCGTTATCTTTCTGGCTCTCATTCCCCGATGTTATGGGATTATCGTCCCAGTCTACATCGTTGTTGAGGTACCCGGTATAGTTTGCATCAATTTTAATTTTTGGATTAATTTTATAGGAAACGCCCACCCCCAGCAAAGCCGGCAGATCTCTGTTCCTTTTAAAACCATCGGTAATAAAGTTTATGTCATCTGTTTTTTCGTCGGTTCTCAGATCGATGCTTGTTTTGGTTTCGTATCTGAGACCGATGTTGAGCGCCTCTGTGGGGGCAATATTAAGGCCGATAATGCCTCCCCATCCATGACCCGTTTCTTCATAGTCTACGTTTAATGTGGTATCAAAAACACCGGGCGCGGCACTTACACCCAGTGTTGCATGACCTCTAAACTCTCTGGACGCGTCAACATATCTGGCTCCCAAAGACACGGATACCATATCATTAATGGCATAGGCCCCACCCAGGGTATATCCAATAAAATAAGATTCACCCTTAAGATAATGATCTACAAGGGTATCGAAAGGAGGAGTAACAGCCATTACCCTTTGGGCAATGCCAAACGTTGTTGTATTCCCTTCTTTAAAGTCTACTTTTCCCCCGGCCACCACCACGGTGACGGCTCCAAAGGCCGCCCACTGGTCCTTTTTGTATAAGGCGAACAGACTGGGTACAAAATCAGGCTCATCTGTATCGTATTCTATACCAAGAAATGTATTCGAATAATCTTTGAGTACATACTGGCCAGTTAAATTTAAATAAAAGCCGTCTTCCATCTTCATTACGCCGGCAGGGTTATAGACGACCGCGTCCGCAGAGTCGGTGGCCGCGTTTCTATTCAGCGTACGAACATACTCGGCACTCCAGTTGTGTTTATTTTCGATGCCGCCAGCAAAAAGGGAAGACGCACTGGAAACTATCAGACCTGCAACACACAGAGAGACGAAAAGCTTTTTCATAGAATTCCTCCTGCAAACAATTTTAAAATTGACGGTCTCGTAAAAAATCCAACTTCTGCGTTGTGCTGCATTTCGTAATCATTCAACGTACGACAAGTACGCCTCATGATTACAAAATTTGCGCGCCTTGAATTTGAACTTTTTACGAAACCGTCTAAATTGAACTTTTTACGAGTTCATCAAAATTAATCTTACCAAGAAATTCGGATAACTGAGGAAAATTCTTTTTGAAGCCTTCCCTTTTGAAGGAGAAGGGCGGGGAGGAGCCGCTAACTTGACAGTATAAATTTTTTCTGTAACCTTTCACGGATTTTTTTGAAATCACAAATTCCAATTAAATCCCAAATCTCAAGCACCAAATCTCAAACTCCAAATTCCAAACCGGTTTCCTCCGGGCCGTAGGCCCTATGGGCCGGAGGCAAAGCGATTGTTTTTTTGTTTGGGATTTTGAATTTCGGTCATTGTGATTTGCCTGCCCTGTTAAATAAATCGTAGATTTAATGCGAAGCATTATTTAACAGGGTAAATGTTTTGGGATTTGTTATTTGGAATTTCCACCAACTAAATTACTCCGTAAACGGTAACCATTTTTGGCCAAGTCGTGATGCATAAAATCATGAAACGATATTATAATCTGAATCTGCCTTAGAAAATAATGATCTAAAAGTCAAACATAATTTTCCGAAACCCGGTCCTCTTCGATAGCATCAGAGCTTTTTGGGATGGAAAAAAAACTCAAACCGGTTCGCTTCGATGTTACACCATATCTTTATTTGCAGGCACACCATATATGCTTGTTTGTGCCGATCCATAAATTTATATTGGGCACAAATTATGTTTCCAATTCAGAAATGAGCAATTTTTCGCAAGGTCAAGGCAATCAAGGAACACCGCGGAGGCGTACAATTGGTACGCCGCACAAGTGATTCCGAAGATTGACGCAGAGA
>JAFDHQ010000130.1 GCA_019308685.1 Deltaproteobacteria bacterium | reverse complement strand
TTTGGCAAATTCCACCACGGCCGGCACATCCACAACACCGGCAATGTTGGTTCCGCAACGGCAGACAAAAACACCGACCCGAGAAGGCTCGCCCCTGAGGTCAACCTCCTCGGGCACAGGTTTTGTCTTTGTCAGAGACCACCGAGACCCGGCCAATTGGGTTCCCACCACACCCGCAGCCGCGCTGGAATCGATCACCGAAGACGGAATATCCTTAGGCCCCTGAAAGGCCCCGCAAACATAAATACCCGGCTTTGAACTTGTGACCGGTTCAAAACTGTTGGTGGCAACAAAGTTGTAATGATCCAGATCAACGCCCAGTCTTTGAGCCAGCTCCGCGCCTTGTGTGCTGACCATCAGGCCTACGGACAGGACCACAATGTCGAATTCTTCTTCCACTCTCTTGCCGGAAGCATCCACATAGCGGATCAGATGTTTGCCGGTTCCGTCAACCGGGGCAATGTGGGTAATTTTAGATTTAATAAACCGGACGCCCAGTTCATCCTTTGCCCGGTTATAATACCGTTCAAAATCTTTTCCGTACGTGCGGATATCAATATAAAAAATGGCCGTGTCCAGATCGCGGCCGCTGTGTTCTTTGGCCAGCATGGCTTCCTTGATGGCGTACGTGCAGCAGACTCCGGAGCAGTATCCTTTGGCGCCCAGGTGTTCGTCCCGGGACCCGACACATTGCAGCCAGGCAATCTTTTCCGGTTCTTTTTTATCCGAAGGGCGAACCAGATGCCCGCCGTAGGGGCCGGAAGCCGAGAGAATTCTCTCGAATTCCAGGCTGGTGACAATATTGGGGTGCTTTTTGTAGCCAAAGGTGTTCTGGACCGCAGGATCAAAGGTCTGTGTACCCTGAGCCAGAACAACCGCCCCCACGTTCAGGGTAAGGTCCCTTTCCTGATCATGGAAATTTATGGCATGGCTGGGGCAAAACTTTTCGCAAGCTTTGCATTTGCCTTTTTTAATGAAATAAATGCACCGTTCCGGATCAATAACGTATTTTAACGGAACCGCCTGGGCATATTGCACATAGATGGCTTTACGCTTGCTCAAGTTGCCATTGTATGCATCCGGCACTTTTTTTGGGCATTTTTCGGCACACAGGCCGCAGGCAATACACTTGTCCATATCCACGTAACGGGGATGTTGCGTCAAACGGACCTCAAAATTTCCTTGCTCCCCGGAAATGCGGTTCACTTCAGACAGGGTAAGTATCTCTATGTTAACATGCCGGCCAACCTCGACCAGTTTGGGCGAGAGAATTCACATAGCACAGTCATTGGTGGGAAAGGTCTTGTCCAGTTGAGACATCATCCCGCCGATCGAACTAGATTTTTCAACCAGATACACATAAAAACCGGAATTAGCCAGATCCAGAGATGCCTGCATGCCGCCAATGCCGGCGCCTACAACCATTACTGCACCTATCTTCCCTTGTTCTTTAGATTCTGCCATTGAGACAATCTCCTGTTACAGAGGCTCCGTCATGATAAGAACGTACCAAATGCTGTGTTTGAAATGAAAGATCCTTTTAAATTTCATCAATTCTCCTCGTGTTTCTTGCTATCAACGCTTATAATTTTTATACCTAAATTCTTCCTAAAGACATTAACTTCATCAATATGAAGTTCTTCATCGGTTACGGTGGTCAGGGGCGGATATTCGCTGATATCCATGCCCGGCACATAACCAAACATTGAGCTTAGTTCCCTGTTTAGCATATGGTAAAGTCTGGTCAGCGGAATTTCCATGGGGCATGTATCCTGACACTGACCACAATTCACGCAGGAATCTGCAACGTGAGCCAATCTGACCAACGGAAACATGATATGTGGCGGTGTTTGTCCACCTTGCACAAAACCTCTTTCCGGCTCAAGGTAACAGTCCTTGCAGTAACATATGGGGCACACATCTCTGCAACCAAAGCACTTGATGCACCGGTTAAAATATTCTAACCAGTAGTTCAACCGATCCTTATTCGGAAGCCGTCTCAGCTCATCGAAATTCCTTTGTTCCCATCTTTGGGCCCGTTCAATGGCCTGTTTGTCTTTTTTTTCTCTTTCTTCTATGGCTTCCTGATCCGGTGTTTCAACAATGAGAGCTCCGGCCTCTATGGCTTTTTCTATGAGTTCAGAACCTTTTTGTGAGCAAACTTCTATAAAGGTGGCTTTCTTGCCCTTTGTTCCCCACTTGCCGCAGGCCAAGTCTGCCATCGTTGGGATGTTAATTGCACATCTCCTGCAATTTTCTCTTCTTCCGCATCTCTTTTCCTCCAGTTCCTCCAAAATTCTTTCTTTTCTGGTACCATCGGCCAATGTGATGATAAGTTTCCCGTTATCAAAATCCTCCCCAACCACATCCTCAGGGGTGACATGGTATTCATCTTTTATCATTTTTCTGGCAACGGCGGGCAACAACGTTCCGGTGCAGTTCAATCCGATTAAAATGACGTTCGCCATATTGATTTGCCCCCTTTTGGCCAATTCGATGATCGCACGACAATCACAGGGCTTGCAGGTAACCGCTAGTTTTAAGTCTTTGGCGCCATTTAAATACTTGCTTATCTCTTTGGCCACATTCACAGGGGCAAAATGCAAAGTCCCGGCGCTCTCGATAACCTCATCCGGATTAGTGATTAGAGATAAAACCCCATCATATCGGTTTCCATTTCTCTTTTTGACTGCCAAGGCAGCATCTACAATTTTCATCTCAAGGGCAAACTTGAGTAAAGCGGTCACCGCACCGCCGGATGCTCCCATTTTTCGAATTTTGTCGTCAGAAGACCACGCGAGATACATATTACCCTTCATATCATCACACCTTTTCTATATTCACTGCACAAAATTTAAATTCCGGCATCTTGGATGGGGGGCCTGCCGTGGGTCCCGTTAATATATTGGGAGCACATTCCGAAAAATGCCAGGGCATGAATATCAACCCCGCTCTGATGTCCTCCGTCACCCTGGCAATGGTCTTTATCTCTCCTCTCCGTGATTTCAATAGGACCTGATCCCCATCTTCTATGGCCAACTTCCGGGCATCCTCACGGCTTATTTCAGCAAATCCATTGGGTAATTCATTGTTCAGCCTTTGGGTTCGCCGGGTCATGGTCCCTGTGTGAAAATGAGATACCACCCGTCCGTTGGTAAAGATGTAAGGATAGGTGTCATCGGGGACTTCCAAAGGGGGTTTATACTCCGCGATCTGGAAATGCCCGAGACCATCCGGAGTGGGAAAGTTCTCCACAAACATCACTTCCGTACCCGGATGATCCTCGGTTGGGCATGGCCATTGAATGCCGTTGGCACTTTTTAATCGTTCATAGGTTATACCCCGGTATTGGGGTACGCATTTTCTGATCTCTTCGAATATCTGCTCCGGGCTGCCAAAATTAAATTGCTGCTCAAAACCCATGATCTTGGCCAGTTCACAGAATATCACGCCGTCCGGCTTTGCGTCACCCGGGGGCCGGACAGCCTTATTGATCCTCTGCACCCTTCTATCTACCCCGGTAATCGTCCCGTCTTTCTCCGCAAAAGTCGCCGCAGGCAGCACAATATCTGCCATTTCTGCGGTTTCGGTCATAAATATGTCCTGAACCACCAGAAAATCCTTTTCTTCCAGAGCCTTCCTCACCCGGTTCGTATCCGGAGCCGCAAGCATGGGGTTTGCCCCTACGATATATAAGATCTTACACTTTTCCACCATATCCATGTAGGTCATACCGGGCTGTGACGGTAGGCCTTTCACCCCCCAAATCTCCTCAAAGCGCTTGGCGGTTTCTTTGTTAACACTCTGAAATCCTGGGTAAAAAACGGGCAGAGGACCCATGTCGCCAAATCCTTCCCCGTTTGCATGACCCCTTAAAGGATTTACGCCGGTGCCCGGCCTTCCATAGTTTCCGGTCAAAAGTGCTAGGTCGGCTAGGGCCTTGATATTCTCTATGCCGGCGCCATGCTGTGCAATACCGGAATTATAAAGGATGCATGCATTCTTTGCCGTTGCATAGGTTATTGCCGTTTCTTTTATCACATCCAGGGAAATGTTTGTTGTTCTCTCTATTTCCTTGAGATCCAGGGTCGTTAAATAGTCTTTGAGCTCATCGAGCCCTTGGGTCCTTTTTTCTATGAATTCTTTGTCCTCAAGCCCCTCATCTATGATGATCCGCATCATTCCGTTTAGCAAAGCGGCGTCAGTCGCCGGATAGATTTGCAGGTACAAATCTGCAAGATTTTTCACAGTTATGGTTTTTCTGGGATCCACAACGATCACCCGGGCGCCCTTCCGCTGTGCCCGGATGACCCTTCGGGCAATGATAGGATAGGTTTCCTGAAGGTTGGGACCGGCCACAAAAATATAATCAGCCTGCTCGATACTGGTGGTTGACGTTGTCATTACACCCGAACCGACCGTGGAAAGCAAGGCAGGAACTGTGGTGGAATGGCAGAATCTGGAAGCATTATCCATGTTGTTTGTCTTCTGAACCACCCGGATAAATTTCTGAATGACATACAAATCCTCATTGGAGCACTTCGCAGAATTAATAAACCCCACTGTGTCAGCTTCCGCGCCCTGAAGTTTATCTGCGATCACCCCTAATGCCTCGTTCCAGGAGGCCTCCTGAAAAACGCCATTCTTTTTTATCAGCGGCCTTTGCAATCGTTGATCGCTCGTTGAAAAAGCCTGGGCATTCCTTCCTTTTTGGCAGTTTTTTCCTTCACATACCGGATGATCCTTCCAGGGCTCCATACCTGCTATGTTGCCGTCTTTGACCACCAGATATATGCCGCATCCACATCCGCAGTACGGACAAACCGTGGGTATATGTTCAATGGATTTTAGCAATCGATCACCTTTCCTTTCCAAATGGGATTACGACTTAACCTCCATATCACGTTGAAATTATGTATACAGGTCAGAAGTGCTGAAATTGGTTTGGGTCCATGGTCCCTCTCCCCTGTGGGAAAGAGGATTTGGGCCAATGCCTCTTACCTCTTCTACAAAGTCTTTACTTGTGCAAATTTCGGGGCTTCTGAAGCGGATATCCACTCCAGGCGAACTCTAACCGGATCGATCCCAATGCATTCCAGCAATTTTTTAGTCATCAAGACCCGCCTTCTGACATATAGATTACCTTCCAGGTAATGACATTCCCCGGGATGTCACCCGCCGATAAACACACCGTCAATTCCGCTTGCGAATGCCTCCAGAATGAGGACAGGATCAATCCTTCCGGTGCACATCACCCGAACAACCCGGATATTCGGCGGATATTGGGACCTGGAGACCCCGGCCAGGTCTGCACCGGCATATGAACACCAGTTACATAAAAAGGCCACTATTTTGGGTTCGAATGGATTTGACATGTAAAAAACCTCCTAAGCCAACGCGCAAATTTGCGCCCGTATTTGATGTTGACTAAAATGGCACATATCAACCGCCTTTGAAGGGCAGCTTGCAGCGCACAGCCCACATCCCTTGCAGGACGCCGGTGTGCTTCGCGCCGTTATCAGGCCATTGATTTCTATTAAATGCATGGCGCCGTATGGACACACCCTTTCACAAATCCCGCAGCCATTGCAGTTATCCTCATCAACCACCGAGACAATGGGTTCCATGTCTATTGATTCTTTAGCCAGAATGGTTGCAGCCCGTGCCGCGGCCGCCTTAGCCTGTGCGATGGATTCCTCGATGGGTTTTGGAAAATGGCAAAGCCCTGCTAAAAACATGCCGTCAGTGGCAAAATCTACAGGTCTGAGTTTCATATGCGCTTCCAGGAAAAAACCTTCCGGTGTTGTGGAAACTTTGTAAAGTTTGGAAAGCGATCGGGTGTCATGGGGGACAACCGCCGTCGCCAGGATGATCATGTTCGGGGATATTTGAAGCGGTCTTTGTAAAACATGGTCGGTCACCGTTACCGTAAGCCTTGCATTCTCCTTTTCAACCTTGGGCGGGTCCTCCGGATCATAGCGAATGAACAGAATGCCCCTTGCCCTGGCCTCCGTATAGAGCCTTTCCTTTTCTCCGAAAGTCCTGATGTCGCGATACAGAATGTAGATGTTCATCTCAGGATTCAACTTTTTGAGGGTCAAGGCGCTCTGGATGGAATGGGTACAGCATGCCTTACTGCAATACGGCCGCTCGGGTATCCTGGAGCCCACGCACTGAATAAACACCGCACATTTTGTATGGTTGAGCCGGTCACTCCCCCTTATAAACTCCTGATCAAGCTCCAGGGAAAGCAATACATTGGGATCTTTTCCGTATAGATATTCTTCAGGTTCGTACGGTTTTCCGCCGGTGGCGATGATGATAGCCCCATGATCCAGCTGAGTTTCTTTGCCTTGCTTGTCAACCAAAGTGGATGTGAAGTTTCCCACAAATCCTGAAGCGTCTTGGATGGTCGTATTCAGGTAAACATGAATCAGGGGGTGGCGGTTGACCGTGTCAATCAGGTCTTCAACATAAGGCTGTACCCTGTCCCCCTGATATGTGGCGTAGAGTTTTAAGGCCTGACCGCCCAATTTGCCGGCGCTTTCAACCAGATAAGTCTTAACACCTTGTTCAGCCAAATCCAGGGCGCTCACCATGCCGGCCACACCCCCACCGATCACCAACCCGTTATGATTGACCGGTACGGAAATATCCGCAAGAGGTTGAATCAGCCTTGCTTTGGCCACGGCACTTCTCACCAGGTCCTTGGCCTTTTCAGTGGCCTTTTCCGGTTCGTGCATATGCACCCATGAACATTGATCACGAATATTGGCCATCTCAAAGGTATATTTGTTTAGTCCCCCCTGCCGGAGTGTTTCTCTGAACAAGGGCTCATGAGTTCTTGGGGTGCAGGAGGCAACCACGACGCGGTTTAGATCATATTCCCTTATATATTCCTTGATTTTCTCCTGGGTATCCTGGGAACAGGTAAACAGATTTCTGTCGGCCACCACAACATTCGGAAGGGTTGTCGCATATTCTCTCACTCTCGGGACGTCCACGACGCCCCCGATATTAATCCCTCAATGGCAGACAAAAACCCCTATGCGAGGCACCTTCCCAAAAACATCTTTCTGTATGGGATAGTCCTGACAGTTTGCCTTCACCAGGGTATTTCTGGCAGGCGCCAGACGTCCCATGGCAGCGCCGGCCGCAGCGCTGGCCTGCATGACCGATTCCGGAATGTCCTTGGGGCCCTGGAAAGCCCCACAAACATAGATGCCGTCTTTTGAGGAGGCCACAGGAACAAAGGAATCGGTTTCACAAAAACGGCCCTGGGTCAGTTTTATATCAAGGGTCTGTGCCAGTTCCACCACCTCGGGCGAGGTCTCCAACCCCACAGAAAGAACCACTATATCGAAGGTTTCTTCTCTGACATTTCCCTTTTCAGTCACGTATCGGATCAGCACGTCATCAGCGACCGGGGCAGGCCCTATGCTGTGGGGACGAGAACGGATAAACCGGACCCCCTGTCTTTTCCTCGCCTCATCGTAATATTCCTCAAAACCTTTGCCTGCGGTACGCATGTCCATAAAAAATATGGCACAGTCCAGGTCATCTTTGCTGTGTTCCTTGGCCATAACCGCCTCTTTGATGGCGTACATGCAGCACACCGTGGAACAGTACCCATGGTCACACTGGTTTATGTTCCTGGACCCCACACACTGGATCCACGCGATCTTTTTCGGCACCTTTCGATCCGAAAGGCGAATCAGGTGCCCCTCAGTGGGGCCTGAGGCTGAAAGAATCCTTTCGAATTCCATGGATGTGATAATGTTCGGATGCTTGGTATACCTATAGACATCAAACCCGGATGGATCAAATGACTGGAAACCGGGTGCCAAAATCATGGCGCCAACGTTCAGTTCCACGTCTTCAGGCTGCTGCCGGTGAGTGTCAATAGTAACCGCACCGGCATCGCAGGATTGAACACATTGAAAACACTCACAGCAGTATCCGCAGTTCAAGCACCGAGCGGCTTCAGCCTCACCGGTCTTTAGGTCATATCCCAAGGCCACTTCCTTAAAGTTTGCCCGTCGCTCCGTCACAGGACGTTCCGGCATGCGTGCCCTGGGCTGGGTGTTTTGGTCCTTGGGAATGGGACGATACACCGGATGGGCTTTGGGAATCGCCTTTCGTCCTTGGGCCATATCCCGACCCTCCAGATATCGGACCATAGACTCCGCGGCCTCACGTCCCGCAGCAACCGCTCCGATGGCCACCCCGGGACCGGTCTGCACATCTCCTCCTGCAAAGACCCCCTCCCGACTGGTGGCATAGGTAACGGAATCCACTTCAATGGTCCCCCGGCGAGAAATGGTGAGCCCGGCGACACCCTCAAGACCGTAAAGTGCCGGTTCTTGACCGATAGCAACAATGAGCTGATCCACGGGCATATCATATTCGCTTCCCGAAATTGGAACCGGCCTTCTCCTTCCCGATGCATCCGGTTCCGCAAGTTTCATCCGTATGCATCGCAAGCCCGCTATCTTTCCATCCGCAGCCAACACCTCTTTGACCGCCGTCAGATAGGTTATGTTGGTCCCTTCTGCTTCCGCAGCCTGAATCTCCTCCTCCCATGCCGGCATTTCGTTATGCGTTCGGCGATAAAGGATATTCACTGCTTGGGCACCCAGTCTGAGGACACATCGCGCCACGTCAACGGCCACATTGCCGCCGCCAACTATGGCAATTCTTTCCCCAACAAGCGCTGTTCCAGTCAGATTGATCTCTTTAAGAATATCCACGCCCTGCCGGACTCCCTGAGATTCTTCCCCGGGAATTCCCATATCAATGCCCTTGTGGGCGCCCATGGCCAGGTACACCGCCTGGTATCCCTTCTCAAATAGGTCATCAAGGGTCAGATCCGATCCCAGAAGCGTGTTGGTCCTGATCTCAACACCAAGATTGGTAATGACCTCGATCTCGCGGTCCAGGACCTCACGGGGCAAACGAAATTCGGGAACACCCACCCGCAGCATGCCTCCGGGTTCCGGCAGTGCTTCAAAAATAGTTGATAATATTCCTTTTTTGGCCAGATGAAAAGCCGCCGAAAGGCCTGCCGGTCCCGAGCCGATAATAGCGATGCGTTCTGGTCTTTGAGGCAAGCAGTTTATTTCTATATCCCGGGGATCATATTGATCTCCTGCCAGACGTTTTAGATCCCGGATGGCCACCGCTTCGTCCACCCCCGTTCTTCGACATACATTTTGACAAGGATGGGGACAAATTCTGCCGATAACTCCGGGCAAGGGAAGGTCTTCCATAATAATTTCCAGCGCCTCTCGATATTTCCGCTGACCTACCATCTGCACATATCCTTGAACATTGATTCCAGCGGGGCATTCAAGCCGGCAAGGCGCGGTATCTCCTTTCTGGATGGCAAAGGCTCCGGGAATGGCCTGGACATATTTTTTATAAACGGCTTTCCGGATGGATAAACCCTCTTCATACTCATTCGGCAGGACCACCGGGCATGCTGAGGCACAATCTCCACAGGCCGTGCACTTTAACGGGTCTATATACCGTGGCGTCTTGTGGACAGTAACTTTGAAGTTTCCATTAATGTCGTCAACCTTTTTAACTGTGGAAGAAGTCATCAGATTAATATTTGGATGGCGCCCCACCTCCACCAATTTAGGAGCAACAATACACATGGCGCAATCGTTGGTAGGAAAGGTCTTGTCCAGTTGAGCCATGGCCCCGCCGATGGCCGGCGAAGCTTCAATCAAATAGACTAAAAATCCGGAATCCGCCAGATCAAGAGATGCCTGCATGCCGCCAATTCCGGCACCAACCACCATAACCGCACCTATCTTTTCTTTTTCTTTAAATCCTGCCATTGAAATAATTTCCTGTTAAATTTGATGAACTCGTAAAAAGTCCGATTTAGACGGTTTCGTAAAAAGTTCAAATTCAAGGCGTGCAAATTTTGTAATCATGAGGCGTACTTTTCGTACATTGAATGATTGCGAAATGCAGCACAACGCAGAAGTTGGACTTTTTACGAAACCGTCAAATTTCATCAATTCTTTTCTTGTATCTTACTGTCAATGCGTATGATCTTTGCCATTTAACAAATCGACCCCGAGAACCTATCCCTCAAGGGCCGATTTGTCATTAAGAAGGGGGTAATATGAAAATGGAGGTTGCCAAGTTAAACCCCGTTTAGATGAACTAGCAAATATTATGCCACTTAAATCTGCAATTGCCTATTTGGCCGCAGCTTCAAGGCGCAGGGTGTGCTGCTGTAGTAAACTACTGCAAGCGCCCTGCAACACAGAAGATGCGGTCAAAGGGGCAGTCCCGAAGGGCACAAATTTTAAAAATTTCTTTTATTTTCATTCTCAGCAATATGATGTACCACAAAACACACACTCTATATGCTAACAGTATAATATAATTGAATTTATTTAAACCTTTCAAAATTTGTGTGCAGTTTTTAGGTGCCATAAATCAGGTTTAATGCACTCTTTTGAATTAATGTTGAATACCTTCATTCAATGTCCACAATGAACCTTTGAAAAATCTCAATATTTGTTTAGTTTTTGTTCAAAAATGAACCCTAAATGTTCATATATTTAACAATTCTACTGTTCATATATTTAACATGTTAACAGTTGGATAATGACAAAAATATTGTGATTGGACGTTAATTCTACCCTATTATATCCAGCAACCCGTAACCTATAGCGAGCAACCAGCAACCGGCAACGAGTAACCAACACCCAATCTTAATTGGCATTATTATTGCTGTATTATTAATACATTGATTGGAGAACCGGAAGTCCTCAAATGGACAGGAGGTTTACAATGGATAAAGTTGTTCTCTTAACAGATCGTCCTGAAGAATGTGAAACCCTGATATCATACATTAAGATACTGTTTCCCGAGTGCGAGGTTCAGGTTCAGCCAAAGCAGGCAGCCAAGTTGCAGCGTACGTCTTTGGCTTTAGAAGCTTCCACATCTAAAAAATAATGTAAGAAAACAGTGTGTAATGGTTTAGGAGCAGTGACAAATGACCAAAGGGGGGGGACCAGCGATAAGGAGGAGAACAATGGCATCAAACTTCAGAATTTATTGTCATCAAAACAGGGATAACCTCCATCTTAAGCTTATGGGAGACTTTGACGGTTCATCAGCCTATGAACTGATCAATACCCTAAAAAAATATCGCGGCATTGCCCGAAGAGTTTTTATTCACACATGCTTTCTTTCTTCGGTTTATTCTTTTGGTCTGGATGTATTTCAAAAAAGTTGCACGATCAAAAAACTGTCGCGGATATTGACCTTTACCGGTGAATATGGAAACAAATTGGCGCCTCATGGGAGTATTTTTCTAAAATCTAAATCCGAGGTGTTTTATGACAACGATAATCGGTATCATATCAAAAAAGCTTAAGGACAGAGGACTGATCCCCGTCGAAATAAACCGGCTGATAAAGGATGTGGCCAACATAATGAGCAGTGGAAAGTATTCTACACCGGTTTGCGTTAAGCAGGATCTGGAGCGTCTGGGATGGGAAAGTTATGTTTTAGATAATAATATATTGGAACTTATTTATTTATTCCTTAGCGATCAAAAAATGTATCGAAAAGAATTATAATTTTAATAGGTTTTAGAAATTCTGAGATGCAAGGTCATGGGGATATTTATCAAAAATAATGCGGACAGGCGTTCAGGAATTGAAAGAAGGATATTTTCATACACCCTCCATATTCCTGAACGAAGATCGGGCAAAGAACGAAGGAGAAGTTTAGGCCGCAGAAGAGGAAAGAGCTTTAAGTTCCCGATCGTTTTTGAACAGATTAAATTCTCTCAGGATTGGAAAAATACCTGACGATCGGGCAACTCACCTTCCGATTTGCCTAAATTAAAGGAGGTGAGAAAGAGATGCAGAAATTATTTTATTTCGTTATATTCGTTAGTTTTATGGTTGCGGTATTGTTTTGGGCAACATCTGAAGTAGATTATTTGACATGCACAAATTGTATAAATCCCTACCTTATAGGAACATAAAGGAGAACTAACATTTTAAGAATTTTAAACCATCGGACAGAAGCGGCGGGTGAGTATTTGACCGTAGTTCAACTGTACGAAACTCACCTTCCGCAGGTTTAAACAAAAAATATAATGAAGTGTTCTCATGATGATCAGAATTATTACAATTGTACTCATTTTTACGTTGACCGGCCCGGCCCAGGCCATGAGGTTCAAGATCGCCACCCTGTCGCCGGAAGGGTCTGTCTGGATGCAAAAAAT
>JAFDHQ010000129.1 GCA_019308685.1 Deltaproteobacteria bacterium | reverse complement strand
CAAGGACCGCTGGAAAACAGTTGGACAGGATGCTTTTTTCCTCTTGACAACTGTCAACCATATCAGTGTCCATCCAGAAATGGTAGATTTTGGTTTCCGGCAAGGCCCGAGCGAGTTTTCAACCGCAGGCATAGCGCGCTATTTCGAGGATTGAAAACGAGGGAGAACGCCGCCGGGGGCCGAAAGATGCTGTTTATGGATGGACATAAGTTATGGATTCAAGTTGAATATGTTCAAGTTAGCAGAGCAGAAAGATATAATCAATAGCCTTTATTGACAAATTGTTACCATTGTTCTATAAATTCTTATATTTAAAATATAATCTTGATGAAATCGTAAAAAGTCCAAATTCGTCATGCCGGACCTGATCCGGCATCCAGAAGTAATTGAATTTACTGGATTCCGGCTTTCGCCGGAATGACAAAAAATGATGTTTTTTGACTTTTTACGAGACCGTCAATCTTCATTTTTCCTCGTATTTATATCAATCTGGCAATAGTAAACAAATGGAGATAGAAATGGATGTTAACCGAATTAGAATCCTGATGATTTCTCTGTTTATGCTTATCCTATGTTCTTTGCTTCTTCCCTTATCCATCTCGGCTTTTTCAAGGGGCATTATTGTAAAAGCTAAAACATCTTCAGGTACTATTAAGGAAATAAAGCTCTATTCCGGATATCATGCATTGATTATTGGAGTCAGTGATTATGATTCATGGCCTGACCTTCCTAATGCAACAAAAGATGCCCAAGATGTGGCCAGAGTATTAAAGAAGATGGGATTTAAGGTCAAAACAGTAACCAACCCGTCCTCGCTTGAACTTAAGAAAGCTTTAAACAATATGACATACAAATACGGACGGGAGACAAATCGTGCTATTTTGTTCTATTATGCCGGGCACGGGGAAACAGAAAAGATGGCTGACGGAACCAGGCTGGGATATATCATCCCCAGAGACTGCCCTTTGCTGCGAGATAATCCCAATGGTTTTATCAACAAGGCTGTGAGCATGAAGGATATTGAAGTATATTCTTTGCGGATTCGATCAAAGCACGTTCTGATGCTGTTTGACTCATGTTTCTCCGGCTCCTTGTTTTCATTGGTCAGGGCGGTTCCGGAGGATATTACTGAGAAAAGCACTCTTCCGGTTCGCCAGTACATCACCGCCGGCACTGAGGATGAGGCCGTACCTGATCGAAGCATGTTCAAAAGATGCCTCCTGTTAGGATTGGAAGGTGATGCAGACCTTACGCGTGATGGTTATATTACGGGGACAGAGCTGGGGTTGTATCTTTCCGACAAAGTCGTTCAAAGTACTCGTCGTGCTCAGCATCCCCAGTATGGAAAAATTAGAACTCCCGAACTGGCAAGGGGTGACTTTATATTTCATCTTGCAAGCTCTAGCGCGGTTGTTGATTTACCTGGTAAGAAAGTGGGCCGATCATTTCTGTCTGTGGAATCCAACGTAATCGGGGCCGGGGTCTTTGTAGATGATCGTTATGTGGGATCAACCAACCTGTCAGATGTCGAGGTTAAACCTGGTGAGCACAATATAGGGGTTAAGAAGGATGGATACGAATCATATACCAAACGGATTCGGTTTGAAAAAGGGAGAACCAGGGATTTGTACGTTATCCTGGACCGTAAAGCGTCCTTAAAAGGCCGTCTGTATGTGGACACACAACCGGAAAATGCAAGGGTGAGGATTCTGAATATCGGCCCGGCATTTAATCAGGGGATCAAGCTTGAGGCCGGTCGTTACCATGTGGAGGTTTCAGCCGATGGATATGAAACTCAAAAGATGTGGGTGTCACTATCTGCCGGACAGGATAAGACCCTGGATATCCATTTAAAGCCTATAGATAAATATCGGCCTGTCACAAGTCAGGGCCAAAAAGTTGCCAACAGCCTTGGTATGGAGTTTGTTTATGTACAGCCGGGTACATTTATGATGGGAAGCCCGTCTAATGAGCCCGGACGAGATAATGATGAGAGGCAACACCGGGTGACATTGACCAAAGGGTTTTATATGCAGAGTACGGAAGTAACCCAAGGGCAGTGGAAGGCGGTGATGGGGAACAATCCGTCCAAATTCAAAAATTGCGGTGATGACTGTCCGATAGAGCAAGTATCCTGGAACGATGTTCAGCAGTTTATCCGCAAACTGAACCAGAGAGAAGGGAGCGGCACATACAGGCTACCCACGGAGGCAGAATGGGAGTATGCGGCGCGGGCCGGAAGTACGATGGCCTTTGCAAACGGCGGTATTTCAGAGCTGAAATGTGGTTTTGATTCAAATTTAGATGCCATAGGGTGGTACTGCGGCAATTCCGGTGTAAGTTACAGTGGCTGTTATAATGCAAGTAAATGGGGAGGGCCAAAATGTGCTGGAACCCATTTGGTAGCACAAAAACAGCCCAACGCCTGGGGTCTGTATGATATGCATGGCAATGTTTGGGAATGGTGTCAGGACTGGAAAGGGGATTATCCTTCAGGATCTGTTACCAATCCAACTGGTCCATCGGGCGGTTCGGGCCGGGTGGAGCGCGGCGGCAGCTGGATCCGTTACGCCAGTTACTGTCGGTCAGCGCTTCGGGACTACGTCACGCCCGGCTTCTGGTACAGCCGCCTGGGCTTCCGCCTCCTGAGGGAGTAATTTCTTTTTGGTTTTTTAATTTTTTACCTTTTGGAGGGGCTTGGGGCGAAGCCCCGACGGAAATTTTTTTGTAAAATTGCTATAAAGTGGACCATCTTTAATAATATTGCCCTCGTCTTGGCCCCATATATGCTCAGTATCGCCTGCATATATGCGGTAATTATCTTGCATATACGTGATGTCCATCCGAATTTTCACCATAGCCTTTGATCCGGATAAAAAACTCTTTCACGACGAAGATCTTTCAACTTTTCTATTGAACAAATATGTAAAGAAACTTTATCCTGAATTTTTTCAAATAAATGACCGGGCCTTTTGGACTGTTTTTGTAGAATATGAAACCATTGTCAAATCTGAAAAACCGAATTCTAACGGACTTAATGAGGCTGAAAACCTCCTCATGAAGCGCTTAAAAGAATGGCGGAAGGAAAAAGCGGATAAAGAAGGCATTCCGGTATTTATTATCGCAACCAATAAACAGCTTGTGGATGTTATAAAACGTAGGCCGGTTAGCCAGGAGGCGTTACGTGAAATACACGGATTCGGTAAAAAGAAGATCGAACGGTACGGCGCTGAAATTGTTAAAATCATAACCGCCTTTTATGAAAAAAAGCCGCTTCGTTCCGGAAAATCAAAAAAAATCACCGACCAAAAAAGCAAAACAGATCATGAAACAGATAAAAAGAGTTCATAAATGAGAGATGATTAACCTCTATTTGTCCATTGGTATCAAACCATGGACTGGATATTATCAGCCGTTGAAAATTTCCCGAAAAATGCAAGATTTACGCTGGCATCCCGCTTAGCGGATAGTGCCCTGGATACGATTGAACTGATTATCGAAGCCATATATACGAAAGACCGGCGCCATATATTGGACAGGATCAACCTATATATGGAAAAACAGCGTTTGCTGTTCCGTATTGCCCATGACCGGCGATACATCTCAACACGGCAATATGAGTATGTGGCAAAAGCAATTGATGAAGCTGGCATGATGACTGGCGGATGGAGAAAGCAGACCCTTGAAAAGAATCAATAACCTTTTTAGCAAAGTTACTTCATATCAGAATCTATTGATTGCTTCCCGTCTGGCCATGAAAGGGAGCGGGAGAACTGCAGCCACATGCCAATTTTTCTTTCATCTGGAAACCGAAATATTGAGCCTTCAGACAGAATTGTTAAATGGCACTTACCAGCCTGGTTCATACCGATATTTCACCATTTTCGATCCCAAAGAGAGAGTGATTGCCGTAGCGCCATTTCGGGATCGGGTTGTGCATCACGCAGTGGTGAGAATCCTTACAACAATTTATGAACGTGTATTTATATATGATTCCTATGCCACCAGACCGAATAAAGGAACCCATGCCGCAATTAAGCGTGCCCAAAAATTCATTCGACGGTGGCCTTGGTATCTTAAAGCAGACATTAAAAAATATTTTGACAACGTGAATCACGGCACGATTATGGACATCCTCAAACGAAAGCTAAAGGATCGACAACTACTGGATCTTCTGGACCGAATAATTCGAAATATGCCTATCTACTTTACTCCTAATGCCAAAATGGTATATAATTCCCCGGGAGGATCGATATGCCCGGGAAATACATTGAACGAAGTTTGATTGATTTTCAAAAATCTTTTTCTGATAACGAATCGTGTGCTCAACATCTGGTTGAGCAGCGTTGGCCAGATGGATTTATTTGTCCTCGATGTGGGCACCAAGAAGCATGGTATCTTTCGAAACGACGTCTGTTTGATTGCCGGAGTTGTCGTCATCAAACAAGCATCACTGCTGGTACTATTTTTCACAAAACACGTGTGCCTTTGCTGAAGTGGTATTGGTTGATCTACCACATGGCAATGGACAAAGTAGGTGTTTCGGTTTTTGAAATGCAGCGACTGCTTGGAATTGGGTGTTACAAAACAGCTTGGTTGATGGCCCATAAAGTTCGTAAAGCAATGGCGACGAGAGATGAGCGATACAGCCTTGCTGGTTTGGTAGAAATGGATGAATCGTTTTTTGGTCCTGCTGGTACGAAGCGAGGCCGAGGCAGTGAGCGCAAGAGCGTTGTTTTGTGTGCTGTTTCCATTTACCGGAACTATAAAGGCGAAGAGAAACCTGGCTTTGCGCACATGCGCATAGTTAATGATGCTTCGGCAGAAACGATTGAAGATTTCTTGGAACGACTTGGCTGCGGCAAAAAAACACAAGAAGGGAAACAACTTTTGGAAACAATACGCAGTGACGGCTGGCGATCCTATGGAAGAGCCGCGAAGGACAAAAATCTCTCGCATTGCAGAATTGTTCTTCGTGATCCTAAAGCAGCAGGTAGACTTATGCCGTGGATACATCGGATTATTGCTAATACAAAGAATGTCATTCGCGGTGCGCATCGTGGAGTTTCTGAAAAACATCTACAGTCATACCTTTCCGAAATCGCTTACCGCTTCAATCGTCGGTTTTGGGAAAAAGAACTCTTTGATCGCCTTATTCACGCTTGCGTTAGTTCCGAAACTATTACCTATGAGCAACTGGTTCATCCCAATAAAAACTTAACTAAGCTTAGGAGTTAAGTAGATAGGCATATTATTATTTTTTATTCAATTTTCAATATACAAGGGTCTATGCCCATGAAATCATCCCAGATTCTCTTGACTTTTTCCCGTAGGCTGCAAAATTTATTCTCAGGGACTTTGGCGGGCTTTTCCTGGAGGTTGAGTTGGTGAACCGCTGCCCGATAGGTCAGGTAGGCTTCCTTGAGAAGGTGGGCGATATCCGCGTCAATGATACCGGTTTGGTTTAAGGTTTCAAGAAGACGAACCGTGTCGGTCCACCGGGTCAGCTCGTTATATTCACTGGATTTTAAAAGCACCAGATACTGAACCAGAAATTCAATATCAACAATTCCGCCCGTATCTTGTTTGAGATCAAAAAGTTCCGGTTCATGGCTTGAGAGTTCTCTGCGCATCCGCTTGCGCATATCCACAACCTCTTTTTGAAGCTTGCTCATGATTCTGGGCCGGGTAATCACCAGGTTGCGTATCTGCTCAAAGCGTTTTGTCAGCTGAATATCACCGCTTATGGATCTCGCCTTGATAATGGCCTGATGTTCCCATGTCCAAGCTTTGTTCATCTGATACTCTTTAAACCCCTGGATGTGGCTGACCAGAATGCCAGAACTGCCGCTGGGCCGCAAGCGCATATCCGTCTGGTATAGCGCACCGGCAGGCGTATGCGCGGTTAAGATATGGACGACTCTTTGTCCCAGCCGGGCAAAAAACTGGGCATTTTCTATAGGGTACTTGCCGCCACGGGTCTGCCCTTGGGTTCCGGCATGGAGAAAAACCAGATCAAGGTCTGAGCCATACCCGAGTTCCAATCCACCCAGCTTCCCATAGGCAATAACCGCAAAACCCTTTTCAATTCTTTGATCGTCCAGCTGACATTCGGGAGTCCCGTGTCTTTGAGCGAGATGATCCCATGACAGGTCGACAACCTTATTTAAAACCGTCTCTGCAATTTCGGATAGATGATCACTGGTCCTCATCAGCGGAACAGCACCTGTGACATCTGCTGCGGCCACACGCAATATGTTCGCTTGTTTAAAAATACATAATTCTTGAATCTTAACCTCAAGGTCCACAGAAGGTATCAAATCGAATTTTTTGCGCATCTCTTCTTCAAGATCCGATTTTTCCGGAGGGAGATAAAGGGTGCGGGGATCTAAAAGTTCATCCAGGAGTACGGGATGGCGCGCCAGAAATGAGACCACCCATGGGCTGGCAGCGGCAAGCTGAATCAGGTGCACAATAGCAATTCGATTTTCCAACAGAAGGGCCAGGTAGTTGGTTCGCCGTTCGATGGTCTTGATCAGGTCTACGATTCGACTGACAACCACTAGCGGTTGTTCGGACCGGCCCATGAGTTTCAGCATAACCGGCATAAGTTTGTCCAGGCGATTCCGACCGTGGCTGCTCAGTAACCGGGTTTCCGGATCTTTCCGAAGATCATCTAAAAGGCGCATCACATGATCCGGATTTTCAAAACCCGCTTCAGCAAGCACCTTCCGGCCCTGTTCATCTTCTATTATATCCTGCCATACCGACAGCAATTCGCTTTCAATTTTTTCGCCCGAGTCATCTACAGGTTTCAAATCTCCGCCGCCCAGCAATTGATTAAAATGATCGTGTACAATTTTAGTGTGACGTTTAAGATCACGGGTGAACGATTCGGGGTCGTCAAATCCCATGGATGCGGCCAGACGAATTCTTGCAACCGGATCTGCGGGGATCTCATGGGTCTGCTGATCCGAAAATTCCTGAAGGCGATGTTCCGTATTGCGTAAAATTTCATACGCACGGGTAAGTTCGTCGCAGGTTTGCGGAGAAATATAGTTTTCACGGGCAAGTATTTTCAATACCTTCCGAAGACTCTGTTCTTGAAGCGCTGGGGCAACGCCTCCTCGAATCAGCTGAAATATCTGGCCGAAGAATTCAATCTCACGGATTCCTCCGAGACCGAGCTTGATGTTGTGTGATATGTGTTTTTGTTTTACTTCAAGAGAGATCTTCTGCTTCATATATCTCAAAGACTCAAAAGCGCCAAAGTCCAGGTATCTGCGATATACAAAGGGTTTAAGTCTGTCCAGAAGTTTTGCGCCCGCTATTTTATCACCCGCAACCACCCTGGCTTTGAT
>JAFDHQ010000128.1 GCA_019308685.1 Deltaproteobacteria bacterium | reverse complement strand
TGATATTTAACAAATCAGCAATGCTGGTATACCGCCACATGCCACGGTAGAGATCGAAAAAATAAAAACAGACAATTTTAACAATCAGTACAAAAGGCAGTATTTGATAAAGCAATATCAGATGTTTTTGTGGGATGGTAAAATCAAAACGTATCAAGTGGGCAAAATAAATGGAAGCTGACAGGAGGAAAAGATCTATTCCTAAAATTACAAAAACATTTCTATGCAACAGCCTGGGCATTATCTTTAAGTTACCTAATGTTCAAAAACTCCGTTTTTACTGTCATCCGTGACGGTTCAAAACGGTCTTTAATTAAAATATACCTAACTTAATTTTGTCAAAAACTAAATGTTCTTAATCTGTTTTGTGACTTTTTATTAGAATACTCATTTTTGACCGTATAATTCTTTAAACCATCCGTAATTGTCATAAACGGCTTTCATGACAAGCATCTTATACTTCTCATTATAGACATCACCAACCTGTTTACGCAACCTGCCGATATCTTATACCTGTTCTTTGGGTTTTTCCATCTTTTTTGTACCATATTTCTCTGCCGCCGATTATGAAAATGAGTTCTGTATGGTGATTCGTTATTTCATCTTCCTTATTACCCAGCACAAACATGCTTTATTGATCTAATAATATCATATTGCGAGGGATAGTAGGCTTTCTCCAAAGGTGCACTGGCAGGTGCAGGAACATCAGGCAATGATACGCGGCAAACCGGCGCTTTGAGTGCCCCAAATGCCTCCTCGGCAATTGTGGCGGCTATTTCAGCGGTTATACCATAAGTCTTCCACCCAACATCAGCGATTACCAAGCGACCTGTTTTATTTACCGATTCCAATAACAGCGGTTTGTCCAATGGCTTTATTGAACGAAGATCGAGAACTTCAACATCAATACCGTCTTTGAGTAACTCCTCTGCTGCTTTTATTGCCATTTGTACCATATATGAAACAGCAACCAAAGTAACATCCTTTCCTTTTCTTTTAACATCACCCTGACCAACGGGCACCTCGTAAATTTCTTTAGGTACAACTCCCTCCATATCATGCAACCAACGATCATCAATATATACTACAGGGTTATCATCTTTTATGGCTGAAACCATTAGCCCCTTTGCATCATATGGTGTTGACGGCATCACCACCTTTAGTCCGGGGATATGGCCAAATAGTGCATTCAGTGCTTGAGAGTGTTGAGCCGCCTGTTCGCCGCCTCTATTAATTATACCCCAGATAACAACAGGCACAGGCAGCTTTCCACCATTCATATAATACCAGTTAGCGGCTTGATTAATAATCGGGTCCATTGCGTAAAACATGAAATCCATACGGGGATGCACAACCACGGACCGCATGCCAGCCATTGCAGAACCCACCGCAGCACCGGTCATGGCATTTTCTCTTTCGTAATTTTTCATGCAATCGCCTTTTCCACTCTTTCCGCAATAGCCTCACGATCAAGCCCATATAATTTCCTCAGATACTCTTGGTCGCCTACCTCACAACAGAAATCCCCGTCTATCCCGATTCGCAAAAGAGGAGCCCTGTTTCCTCGGATCTCTGCCAGGATTTCAGCCACTGCTCCGCCCAACCCCCCGGAAATGCTATGTTCCTCAACTGTTACGATTAATCTTGATTCCTCCGCAAGATTTTCAATAAGCCTGCGGTCAATGGGCCGCAAGGTATGCATGCTAAAAACAGATGTCCCGATACCTTTCTTTTTTAGTATCTCATGGGCACTCATAACATTTGACAAAATGCCTCCAATAGAGAGGATAGAGATATCACCGCCCTTGACAACATTGATACCCTTGCCTAAAACAAATTCAGGCACTTGATCGTAAATCTTTGGTTCCCCGCCCCTGCCCAATCTCAAATAACATGGCCCCTTATGCTCGCAGATTGCTCTTGTCGTAAGCATTGTTTCAACAGTATCACCTGGAGCAACCACCGTCAAATTGGGAATGGCACGCATGACTGCAAGGTCTTCAGTGGCATGGTGGCTCATACCGAGCGGGCCGTAACAGAACCCGCCGCCGATACTGACTATCTTGACATCGGCATTATGGTAACAGGCATCGTTTCGTATCTGCTCAAGGCATCTAAACGTTGGAAAATTGCATATGGAATATGTAAAGACCGTTTTCCCCTCAAGCGCCATGCCGGTTGCAAGACCGGTCATATTCTGCTCGGCAACACCGACATTTACATACTGCTTAGGAAATTCATGGGCAAATTCGGTCAACACGCCAAACACGAGGTCACCTGTCAAGAGCATTACGTTCTTGTCAACACGCGCAATCTCGGTCAGGGCAGTAACAAAAGCATCCCGCATCTTATCTTTCCCCCAGTTCGGCCATGGCCGCTTCGAACTCTTCCCCCTGTGGGGTTCGATAGTGCCAGAGAACAGAATTTTCCATAAATGAAACGCCCTTTCCCTTGATAGTATGCGCAATCACACACGTGGGCAAATCTCCGTCCGCAGGAATATCATTCAGGCAATCAAACAATGCCATATGATCATGGCCGTCAACCTCTCTAACGTCCCATCCAAATGCTCGCCATTTTTCAGCAAACGGTTCCAGTCGGATAGTCTCCTCAACTGGAGCCAGACTTTGAATCTTGTTATAATCAACAATAGCTATCAGATTGGAAAGACGGTGATGGGCTGCAAAAAGGATGGCCTCCCAGTTGGAACCTTCATCGCATTCCCCATCGCTCATCAGCACAAAAACGCGATGTTTCTTGCTGTCAAGCCTGGCCGCATACGCCATGCCCGTGCCCACGGAAAGACCGTGCCCTAAGGAACCGGTTGAAAACTCCACTCCCGGAATGCCAATATGCGAAACATGCCCGCATAACTTGCTGCCGTTTGTACAGTGCCCCTGAAGCCAATCCGCAGGAAAATAGCCGGTTTCAGCCAAAGCAGCATATACGCCCGCGCCTGCATGTCCTTTGCTCAATATAAATCGATCACGATCAGGCCAATCCGGTTCCTGTGGTCTTTTTCTTAATATCTTTCCGTACAACACCGCCACAATATCGGCAATGGAAAGAATCGAGCCGATATGCGAGCTTTTTCCTAAATGAGCCATCATAACTGCATGTTTGCGAATGCTGAGTGCAAGTTTTTCTGCATCCATAAATTGTAATCCTGTTTTTTAACCCTCCCTGCAAAAGACGCTTGCTGCATCTTGCAACCTCGCCACCAAGGATTAAGCAAATGATATACAAAAATAAATTATTCACAAATCAAAATCCACATATTTTTTACGTATATTATTATGCGGATGGTTCGGAGCAAAATATTGACATTGAACACATATATGTTATATTATAATTGTTCTTGCGACAACCAAAAAAATAAAAGGAGAATATTCATGGGCCAGTTAACGATCTATATAGATAATGAGACTGAAAAAAAGATGACTAACATGGTAAAAAAAAGCGGGATGTCCAAAAGCAAATGGATCGCTGAATTAATCCGGGGAAAAACCGCCAACTCGTGGCCGGATAGCGTGATTCAGTTGGCCGGTGCCTGGAAGGATATGCCAACGGCAGAAGATATCAGGAAAAACATGGGTCGCGATGCAGACAGGGAGAAAATTTAATGTACGTTTTGGATACAAACACCCTGATCTATTTTTTTAAAGGGATGGGGAACGTTTCAAGACATCTGCTGAAAGTACCGCCAAGGGATATTGCTGTTCCGACAATTGTGCTGTTTGAGTTGGAGGTCGGTATCGCTAAATCAACATCGCCGGCAAAACGACAAAAACAACTGCAGGATTTAATTAATGCTGTCAATATATTTCCTTTCGGTTACAAGGAGGCCGGGTATGCTGCGACAATCCGGGTAAAGCTTGAGAAAAAGGGCTTGGTGATCGGACCCTACGATATTCTCATCGCGGCAGTTGCTTTATCTAAAAAAGGCATTCTTGTTACACACAACACAGCCGAATTTGAAAGAGTGGCTGGTTTAGAGCTTATAGACTGGTATTAATCGCAATGCCTAAAAGGGATTATTTATCTTTTCGACCCATTTTTTTTACGAACAAAAAATGATACCATCATGAAAAAACCAAAATAAAATACAAGTGCCGAAATGACTGCCATATAGCCAATATCTTTTATCAAAAGGATGCTTATTCCTATTAACAATTGAGCGAAACCATACCCCACAGAAACCTTCCAGTGTGGTATTTGATATTCGTTTGCCAAAAGTTGATAAAGGTGTCTGCGATGAGGTTTGCTCAATTTTTCACCATCTCTTATTCTAATCATCATCGTCGTAAGCTCATCTGCATAAAACGGGAAGAGGAATCCAGCAAGGCACACAAATTCTAAAAAGCTTTTTGAAATGTATACAACCATTCCTGCAAATACAAAACCCAATAAAATGCTTCCAACATCCCCCATAAAGACACGCGCCTTGGGCACCAGCGAACTGTGAGAACTCCGCTTATTCGGCCTGTCCAAAAGGCCCAACGTCTTTCCCCAACTGGAAATGAGCCATGCCCCGGCTCCTCCCAGTATAAAGGAAATAAAATAAAGAGAAAAATCAATTTTGAGCATATTATGTAAAACTGTTTTGCTTGACAATTATGGTAGTAAGTTATATTTTGAGTCAAAAAGACTAAGGAGGTAAGTCTATGACACAAATAACATTACGTGGTATGGACCCGGAAATTGAAAAAAAAAAAAAAATAAGGCAAACCTCACGTATGACCGGTAAGTCTCTTAACAGGGTCATTCTGGATATGATCTACAATTATACCGGATTAAACAAAAAAAGGCGAACACCATCAGCGGCTTCGTTAACAAAATTGGCTGGTGGTTGGAGCGAAAAAGAGGCTTCTAAATTTTTTGAATCTCTAAAGTCATGCGAACAAATTGATGAGGAGATGTGGAAATGAAGGTCTTGCTGGACACCAGCGCTTATGTCGGATTTAAACGTGGGATAGAAGAAGTGGTTGATATTATTACCAGTGCCGAATCGGTTTTATTTTCTCCCGTTGTTCTGGGGGAGCTGATGTTCGGGTTTCGTAACGGCAATAGGTTCAAAAAAAACATGGATGATCTCAACAATTTTTTGCAGCATGAAGTGGTTGATATTATACAAATCGAAAAAATCACTTCAGATCGTTATTCCCGAATTGCTTTGTATCTCAAGTGTCAGGGCACCCCGATACCAAGTAACGACATTTGGATTACAGCTCAAACCATGGAACACGGATCAGAACTTATCACATCGGACCGACACTTTGAAAACATTGCTGGTCTAATCTATACTATCGTTTAAAAAGTTACCAACCCTTTTTTATAGGTTGTATAACAGCTTGGATATCTTCCTTCTTCAATTCCGGATAGCCGGCAAGTAATGTTTGCAGAGTTAACAGGCTTTTTTATATGATAAACTCCGATCACTTTGTTGCAGGAGGCTAATCGACTGCATATGGCCCTTCCGATAAAGCCGTTGGCACCGGTTACAAGAACATTCATTCCACATTTCCCTTAACCCATCCACAGATTATGCAGACTTCACAGATTAAATTTCAAGAATATTTAAAACAATGCCTAAAAAAACCGGCCCCAATTCATGCTTGACAATTTTATGCTAATCTGTACTATACAGATATGTATAATACACTACAGTGAAATACTCAAAGAAAGAAGACTTATGAATCCTTTTAAATACGGAACCATAGTTTCAGGCAAAGATTTTTGTGGAAG
The DNA here is from genome assembly GCA_019308685.1 of Deltaproteobacteria bacterium. Classification (GTDB taxonomy): domain Bacteria; phylum Desulfobacterota; class Desulfobacteria; order Desulfobacterales; family UBA11574; genus S5133MH16. Next base: position 3,822 of record JAFDHQ010000128.1, on the reverse strand, counting down.
GGAAACCTTGCTTAAGCAAATTATAGGATACATCCAATCATCGCAACACATTGTGATCCTGGGTGAAAGGCGGGTTGGAAAATCATCTGTAGTCTATAAGGCTGTTCTAAAATGTAATGGGGAGCGGCTTTTATATGTGGACCTGCTGGGCATCAAATCCATCGACGCTCTGTGCAGAAGGATTCTACGCGCAATTGTTGTCCTTGAGCAAAAAACAGGGTGGTTCGACAAAATAATCAAAACCCTCTCATATCTCAGGCCCACGATATCAGTGGATCCCATAACATCCATGCCAACCGTTTCTTTTGACGCCTCCATCGAGATGAAGGCCAATTCAATTCCGGAGGTTCTCGCTTTAATTGAATCTCTTGGCAAAAAAAGGCGACCGGTCATGGTCTTTGATGAATTTCAGGATATTTTGAACCTTGAAGATTCCTACGAAGCTCTTGCCCTTCTGAGGAGTAAAATACAGTTTCAAAGCAATATTCCCTACATATTTGTTGGTAGCATCCGGCATAAGATGGATGAGATATTTACCCATCACGATTCACCCTTCTTTAAGTCCGCTATCCCCCTGACCGTTGATCCCTTATCTTATGAAGAATTTTCGAAGTTCCTGAAAAAGAAATTCACTACGGGTCAGCGTAAGATTGACAACGAGGTTTTGAAAAAGGTGTTTAAAATTGCCAATAACATTCCCGGGGATATACAACAGCTCTGTGAGGCCCTCTGGGAAGTAACTTCAGGAAAAGAGATCATAATTCCGGATAAACTAAAAAATGCCCTTGAATTGATATTTGCCAGGGAACAGAAATCCTACGAAAACTATATCAGCCTCTTAACAAACATTCAACTCAAGTGCCTCATGGCAATAGCAAAGATAGGCGGAAAAAGTGTCTTTTCCGTCTCATTCATGAAATCCGCAGGGTTTAATAATCCATCATCTGTCCGGAGAGCAATTACACGTCTGACCAAACTCAATATTCTTTTTAAAAGCGGCAATGAATACAGGTTTATAAATCCTTTTTTCAGGGCCTGGCTTCCTTACAAAGGATAATCCTGCTGTTTGCCTTCCTCATTACCGCTTTTACGTTTAGAAATTCTCTCCGTTTTAAAATCTGTCCGTGCCTGCCTCGCCTGCCCTGTAGCTCATTTTGATGGTACTGGGGTGGGTGTGCCTGCCCTGTGAAATGTAAAGCATATTTCTCCGGGGTGGCTATTTTCAGCTAACCAACCAATAATGAATAACACCTAATTTAGTTTTACTCAATTGTTGTTTGAGGGCTTGCGCAAAAATAACTTCGCAGAATTGGCGCCCAGATTCAACCTCCGCTGATTTGCCCGTAATTTTGCCCATAGTTTTCAACATACCAAGAGGAAAAGAGAATAGACGCGATTTCCTGTCCTTTGCTAATCAACCATTTAACTAATCAACCAAATTATAGAGAAACCTATAAAGCAATGGACATCCCCAAGATCCCATACTGGATTCTTCTTCAAGTATGGTTCCCTCCCGAACATTGGAACCTGAACCCATACTCGATTTCTTCAGAAAAACGGCATTCCTGAAAAAGCCCCCTTTAAGCTCAACATGAGGTCCAATTTGACAGCTTTCAATGGTGACAGGGCCTCCTAATATTGATCCTTGGAGTATCAGCATTGATCGGCCAAAGATTTTACACCCGGAATAAATCACTACTCCATCACCGGAAATTCTATTCGTGTCAACTTCAGGGCCGATTTCAATACTTTCGGGATTGGGAATCTTAACGCCTTTTTTCAGCAGCTTTTCAATTTTTAAATCACTCTCACTTTTCATATTAAACCTTTTGCGAAGTTTCCTTGTAAAAACGCAAGTAAACGTCTCGGAAATTCTACAACTTAATGATATCAATTGTAACTGAATGGCACCCTGTTTATGCCGCCAAACCCATCATTTTTACCCAGTGAAACTTTTTTCTATTTCACCGGGGCCATTGTTCCAATTAGGGGGCGAAGCTTCTGAGTTCATTCATATACCACAACTTAAAAAATAACAAAAGCCGTAACAATGCGTATATGCATCATCACGGCTTTTAAAAACGCCCTATAAATATTCAATCAATTTCAATATCGTCAAAAAAGCAGATGTTAAGCGGGCCGGTATTCGGCCACAATTTTTTGAAGCTTTGCTTTAATTTTTTCTATATTTTGGTCATTGGCTATTTGAATTAACGTATTTATATTACCGTTTAAAATCTCTAAATTGCAATCCATTCCCTTTAGCACCATGATTTTTTCATGGCTGGTAGGAATAACATCTTCTCCTTCAATGACGAGCTCCTCGGAAAGTTTTTCACCCGGTCTGAGACCGATATATTCGATTTTGATGTCCACATCAGGCTCAAATCCAGAGAGTCGAATGAGATCCCTGGCCATATCATCAATTTTTATGGATGTACCCATGTCAAATAAAAATATCTCACCGCCCTTGCCCATGGCACCTGCCTGAAGAATTAGTTGACATGCTTCAGGGATTGTCATAAAAAATCGCGTTACTTCAGGATGTGTAACGGTAACCGGACCGCCCCTTTTAATCTGTTTTTTAAAAAGAGGTATTACACTGCCGACACTCCCGACAACATTACCAAAACGAACTGTCATAAATTTTGTATGTGAAAGCCCACAACCGTTTTGACTCTGTATCAACATTTCAGCTATCCGTTTTGAAGCACCCATTATATTTACCGGTCGTACCGCTTTGTCGGTAGAGACAAAAACAAATCGTTCAACATTAAATTTATTGGTAATTTCAACGAGATTTGCTGTTCCTTGGATATTATTATCCACAGCCTTCCAGGGTTGCATTTCAAGCATGGGGACATGTTTATAGGCTGCGGCATGAAAAACAGTTTGGGGCCCGTAAGCATCAAAAGCCTTTTCAAGTTGCTCTTTATTTTGAATATCAGAAAGGACAGGAATGGTTTTAATATCACCAAAATCCTGTTTGAGCTCATGTTCAATTTCGTACAATGGGCTTTCAGCCCTTTCATACATGACAATACTATCGGGCTTGTATCTGCCAATTTGTCTGCAAAGCTCAGAACCTATGGAACCACCTGCCCCGGTAACCATGACGCACTGCCCCTGAAGGTATGCCCCTATTTTATCTTCATCCAGTCTGATCACATCCCGTCCCAGAAGGTCACGGTAATCCACCTCTCGAATCGTATTCACCGTAACTTTACCGTTAATGAGTTCTCCAATGCCGGGAATGGTTTTAAATTTGATCCCGCTTTTCCTGCAATGGGTAAGAATTTTACGCATCTGTTCTGATGTCGCAGAAGGAATCGCAATCAGGGCCTCATCCGCGTTTAATTTTCTTGCCATTCTTTTGATATCACTGATTTGGCCCAAGACCGGAATGCCATGAATTTTTTTGCCGACTTTGGAAAAATCATCGTCGAGAAAACCGACCACCGTATACTGAAGCCGGGCATTGTCGTGTATTTCCCTGTAGATCTTTTCACCACCATTGCCTGCTCCGATAATGAGAAGTCTTTTTGTTTCAGCCATTTTTTTGAAAAACATAGTCAAAACCTGGCGGGTTGGTATGGATGAAGTCTTACCATTGCTAATCCGTTCAAAATAAAGACGGATACAGAGCCTGTATCCGGAAATCAATAATACAGTAAAACACCAGTCCATGACAAAAACCGACCGCGGAAAACCGATGAATCTGCTATGACTGAACAGAATTAAACAAATAATAACCAGTGAGCTTACACTTGAGGCTTTAATGATATTTAACAAATCAGCAATGCTGGTATACCGCCACATGCC
>JAFDHQ010000007.1 GCA_019308685.1 Deltaproteobacteria bacterium | reverse complement strand
CGAGAGGACCGGAATGGACGAACCAATGGTGTTCCAGTTGTCGCGCCAGCGGCATTGCTGGGTAGCTAAGTTCGGAATGGATAACCGCTGAAAGCATCTAAGCGGGAAGCCGACCTCAAGATAAGATATCCCTTAAGTATGGAAACATACTTAACTGAAGACCCCTTGAAGACCACAAGGTTGATAGGCCAGATGTGTAAGTGCGGCAACGCATTTAGCTTACTGGTACTAATAGGTCGTGAGGCTTGGCCACAAAATAATTTACATCATCGTTCTGAACATTTTTTTGTGTTTATATTTAAATTGTTGCTACACTGAAAGTCATTTTTTTCGGTGGCAATAGCAAAGAGGAAACACCCGTTCCCATCCCGAACACGGAAGTTAAGCTCTTTTGCGCCGATGGTACTGCTTGGGAGACTAAGTGGGAGAGTAGGACGCTGCCGAAAAATTTTTATATAGCCCGGAATCACCAATTATTTGGTCAAGTGATTCCGGGTTTTTTTTATTATAAGAACAGAGTCTTTCTGATAAGCTTGACCTAGGGTTTTCCAAAAAGCTTATCATGTTTGCAGCGTTTGTGGAGTAAGGAACGCATTAAGATCTGACTCTCATTTTTCTATAATAATAAAACGAACTGGAACTTATCAGGATCAGGAAAAGCAATGTGGGTATAGCCCCAAGGTGCAGCAACATCCAGCTAAGTCCCATCAAGGGTATAAGACTCCAGCGTACCATTACCCGCAGGGTGTCATGTTTGGCAATGACGTCAGCCACCGGTGGGGAGCAGGTGTAATAGGCATTTACAAAAATACGGCCGATTTTAAAGGGCATAAGATAAAGGTCACGAAATCGTCGTAACAGCCGCACATGTTTTTCAAATTTTGATCCAAAAGCCGCAGTAGCGATGAAACATCCACTGTTGCCACCACTAACCGTGTATGAATCTCCCCCAGATGCGGCAATTCCGCCCGGATCGACAATCACCCCATTGGCCAATCCGTCGCTGTCGCCATAGCCGCCATCTTTGACTTCCAGGGTGACAGATTGTCCGTCATCATTAATGGTGGTGTGTTCTGAATAGTCATACCAGCCGTTAATGGTGTCGTATTTAAAAATGGTGTCAGACGAGAAAATCTCTCCGGAAAAATATATTTTCACTGTGGCTGTGTCGCCAGGCTGGTTAACGCGCAGCCGATATGAAAAAAGGCCAAAGATGAGATCCGCCGGCCGGTTAGCCGTGTCAGAAATAGTATCCGGATCAATTAGTTCCAAGGCTTCAATTTCGCTGGCGGAACTCGCTGGACGCATTTGATGATCTGGGGCTGATAAATGTCGGAGATACCGTCGAGATTGAAATCCACGGAGTCATCCACTTCTTCAGTATCGGAAATGCCGTTTGAGTTTAGATCCTGGACAAAGCTAATGGTGGTGAATTCAACGGAACCCGACCAATCTGACGCCACAAAATAAAAATCATAAAATCGGACACGTACATAATATTTCCGGTTTGATCTCAACACCATGTGGGGCACTGAAAACGTGGTCAGATAGGTGTCGCTGGTAACATCGACAACAAGGGATGAGAAATCGCTCCGGTCGCTGATTTGCCACTGGCTTTGGCTGTGAGCGTCATTGTTTGGGTCTGAAAAGGGTTCAGTTGTTATATCTAAAGGAACATCGATTTCATCCTGACCATTTTCAGGATACCCGATGATTGGCGTACTTGGCGGCAGATTTGATGGCGGCACATCTATAATGGTAACCGCTTTCGTAGCCGTTTTTGTCACGTTACCGATGGTATAGCTGGCTTGGATGGTCACAGACACATCTTCTGATACTTCAGAGGCGGTCAACAACCCACTGCCGTTGATGGATGCAAAGGGAGAGTCTTGGGTCCAATCGGCGCCCCCCGTTACCGTTTGAGTGCTCCCATCGCTGAAGGTGGCGGTAGCCGTGTACCCGATACTGCTGTTTTCGTTTACCGAATGGTTACCGCTGATGGACAGACTGCTAAGAGTGGCCACTGACGGGGGGTGGTAAGATACTTCATTTGAGTAGCCACTTTCATTGCCGTCCATGTCGTAGGCCGTCAGCACAAAATAGGTGGTTTCAGTGTCACTTATGCCATGGATTGTGTATTCAGGGTATGCGGGGTTGTCAAAATCTGCCAAAGGCACTTGGATCGGTGAGTTGCCTTCAACAGCTCCGGTGCCGTTGTATGGGGCACCGGAAGAGCCGGTTTTGTAGTAAATATAGTAGCCGGAGAGATCCGGTTCACTGTTGCTGCTCCACGCCAGAGTGATATCTGTTGTATCTGCTGCATATATCGAAGTCGGGGAAAATAGGGTTACGGCGGATATAACACTTATGAAAGCACAACATATTATATTGAATAAACATTTACTGCTTAGACTTCTATCCATAACAGGCGCCTCTTTTTCTCTTAATGGACAACTTCATAAAGAGAAAGGCGCCTAAATAGTTAAAGGTAGAATGTCTTGTGCTTCACATGGGGTGACTTCTACAGGTATTCGGCAGCCCGGCTGTCCTGGCTTTCCAGCTTTAGACCCGTGGCTTTGCGTCCCTGTTTTTCAACAGGTTTGCCCTTTCGCTCCGTAGTGTTATCCAATGTCGAGAGGAAATTTTAAAATTAATCTAATACACGGTTTAAAATTCCTAATAAAATTATTTTTTAATTTCAGACAAGACAAACGGAATTAAGTGAATATTCTGAGTATCTTATCTGACCTATGACCCGATGAAGTGTTAAGTCTTTTTCATCGGGGTAAATCCTATTTAACCGTTGTTGATCCTGATCGAATATATGCAAATAATATGCCTTTGGGTTGTATGAGACGGGCTTAAGAACCGGCCCATATTCAATAGTCATTTATTCAATAAAAAACAGTAGGTTATTGACAATACTTTTTCAAAAAAACTTATTTAGTAAAATGGTTTTACAGGAATGTTTTACGAACTTACCATGAGCCGGTGACAAAAATTGTCCGAATTTTTGACAAAAAAGAGTACATGTTAAGTAAAAAGAAAGAATACAGAAGCCTTAAAAATTTTCCTTCCGGCAAAAATTAAATGTGTATCTGTTGTTGAAAAAGATAACCGCTTTTGCGATGTTGATGATTACAGTTGAGTGCATAGCCATCTAGAAGGAGTTCCATAAAAAAGGTCCTCAGCCATATTCTAGTACAACTGCCTGAATGCGATTCTTTGTGGAAACGCAATTTGACTTATATGGAACTTTCACGTAAAATCCTAAAAAGGCTTTGCCTGTCTTGCACAACGTGGATACCATAAGCAGACGGCATTTAAAATTTGATTTCCATGAGTTTTAGAAATGCCGGAGTGTTAAAAGGGTTGATGTGTTTTTTCACGGTTTAAAAACAAATATTGCTATTCATCTATCCGTCCTTTTATTGCTGGCAATGATCTTATTAGATTTCGTAATGATTATCACCGCACGGAGGGACCTTCTTAAATCTGAAATTTCAAGAGGATATATTTTCATATCAGGGATCCAAGCGAATACAATGTTTTTTCCGGAATCGGACAATATGGCAGCGATCTCTGATTTTCAGAATGATTTTGGCCGATTGTTAAAAGATGCAGGCTTTTCTTGTGCAATAATTATGGACGCTAAGAAAAATCGAGTATATTTCCATGGGGAAAATTGTATATTGAAAGATGAAATTGATAGGCTTGCGAGAGAAACCATTCGGTCAGGAGATAAAACCTTCAATTTTTTTGGTTCAACGTGGGGGATTTTAGGGAAGCAGAGCCGGAATCTAATCATATCAGCACCCTTGCTAAAGAATGGAAGTGTGGTTGCAGGAGTCAGTCTTGTTTTACCCCTTGAAGGGGTCTATGAACGGTTGAGACGGACTCAATATATCTTATTGATATATATATTTATAAATGTATTTGTTTTTTCTTTTTACGGTTATTACCGGTTGTCGAGGATTATTGTGAAACCGTTGCAGAGTCTGGTTAAAAGAGCCGAAGAATATCGAGAAGATGATGAAATGTTTTTCCTTTATGAAAAGAAGGGAAACGAATTCAATCAATTGTCCAAGGCGTTGAACAGTATGTTAAAACAGATCGCCGATGACAAAGAAAAACTTCGGACCACGGTTATGTCTCTTGAGAAGGCAAATATTGATTTAAAACAGGCTCAAAAAGAAATTATCCAAGCGGAAAAATTGGCATCTGTCGGCAGGTTGTCTTCAGGAATTGCCCATGAAATCGGGAATCCAATAGGTATTGTTGTGGGGTATCTTGAATTGCTTAAACAGAACGATATTTCAGACAAAGATAAAAAAGAATTTATTCTTCGTACAGAAAATGAGATAAATAGAGTCCATACGATTATCAAACAACTCCTTGATTTTTCAAGGCCCTCCAGTGAAGCTCTGAAAGCGGTTTCAGTGCACTCCATCATTGGTGAAACGGTTGATGTTTTTAAGTTTCAACCGTTGATGTCCGATATTGAATTATATCTCAGTTTCATTGCAGAAAACGACAAAGTGATAGCTGATCCCAATCAATTGAGACAGGTCTTTTTAAATTTGCTTATAAATGCTGCCGATGCTATTTTATCCGTTGAGGATCATTCTAAAGGTAAAATATCGATAACCAGCGAGGTCGTACCGATTGTCCAAGCTGGATCGGCAGATCAATTGAATATGTTGAAAATAAGCTATATTGACAATGGCTCCGGGATTTCAAAGGAGAATCTTGGGAATATTTTTGACCCTTTTTATACCACCAAGGAACCCGGTAAGGGGACAGGACTCGGTCTTTCGGTCTGTTTTATGATCATTCAGGGAATTGGCGGTAAAATCCAAGCAAGCAGTGAAGAAGGCAAGGGTTCGACTATAGACGTATACCTTCCCTTGACCATCCAAGCACCGAATGGGGGAAGGGGTAAAGAAAAGTTGGATGTAAATGATGGATAATAAAATTACCAAGAAGAGTAAATCTTCCCAAAAACGTTTGCTGATCATAGATGATGAAGAGAACATGCGCCACATGCTGTCATCTTTACTCGATAAATCCGGTTATCGTGTGGATACCGCATCTGACGGAGCAGAAGCTCTTGAGAAGGTAGACCGGACATTATACGATTTTATTCTCTGTGATCTTAAGATGCCCAATATGAATGGAATGGAATTTTTTGAAACTGCAAGGGATAAGCTATGGGCAACGACGGTAATTATGATGTCAGCGTATGGCAACATCGATACGGCTGTTGAAGCCATGAAAAAGGGAGCATATGATTTTATATCCAAACCGTTTAAGCCTGATGAAGTTCTTCTTACCCTTAAAAAGGCTGAAGAACGGGAAAGTCTAAAAAGAGAGAATCTTTGGTTAAAAGAACGAATTCGGAAAATTCAAGAAAATTATTGTTTTGGCAGCATGGTCTCCAAAAGCAATGCCATGCTGGATGTATTCAAGCTGGCCGAGAAAGTGTCCCAATACAATACCACGGTGTTAATTTATGGCGACAGCGGAACCGGGAAGGAGCTGATTGCAAGGGGTATCCATTTTGCAGGGCAGAGAGCAAAGAAACCTCTGGTTCCTGTTAACTGCGGGAGCATACCTGAAAATTTGCTTGAAAGTGAACTTTTTGGATATAAAAAGGGTGCTTTTACCGGTGCGGACGGAGATAGAAAAGGTCTTTTTGAAGAAGCGGACGGCGGAACCATTTTTCTTGACGAGATTGGTGAATTGCCCCTGTCTTTGCAGGTTAAACTCCTGCGGGTGTTGCAAGAAAATGAAATCAGAGCGGTGGGTGATTCAAAAACAAAGAAAATAGATGTTCGGGTCATTGCTGCAACCGCTAAAGATCTTGAAGAAGAGGTTAATAAGGGTATATTTCGCGAAGATTTGTTTTTCAGACTGAGCGTGTTACCGATCAAGCTGCCGCCACTCAGCAGACGGCCGGAGGATATCCCTCTTTTATGTCAACATTTTATTGACCGGTTCAATATAAGTCTGGAAAAAGGAATAAAAGGAATAACACCTGCTGCCATGTCCCTTCTGCTTACGCACAGTTGGCCGGGAAATGTCAGAGAACTGGAAAATATGATTGAAAGGGCTGTCGTGCTTGCAGAGGATACGATTCTTTTGCCGGAACACTTTCCGCCTGAACTTGGGGCGGAATCTGATACAGATCATGTGGACGATTTATTCGAAGGATATTCCCTGAAGGCTGCCCAGAAGATTCTGGAAAAAAAAATGATTATCCGATCACTTAAGGCAACCGCCGGCAACCGAACTAAAGCTGCCAGAATGCTTGAAATCAGTCATCCTTCATTGTTAAGTAAAATCAAAACTTACAATATCTCAATTTAATTCTTTGATTCTATCTATAATCCGGGATCGACCTTGGTAGAAATTCAAGGCAAGAGTTTTTACAACATTATCCACCTTTTCCGAATAAAAAGCTTTGGCTTTGCTGTCCCCTACACCGAGCTTTTCCTGTATGCCGCGTACCTCAGAAAGCGTCGTATATCCCAGATCTTTAAGCTTCTCCGAGCAAAATTCGACAAAAGCTGCGGTATACAGATAATTTAACGCCTTTTTGCTACTTTCGATATCTCGGGTTACCATAACGTAACCCATTACTTCGTATAAAAGCTCTATCCAGCGTTGCTGTGAGATCGACATCAGAACAATTTCATCCGTCTTTGCATTTATGGAATCCGTCAGGACTTTGTGGTTGCGGATAATTTCCTCATAGGAAGAAGGCCGGAGCACCTTTTTTATATCACTCTTGAAATCATCAAGTTTAGTGGCCAGGGCTTCTCTTTTTACATCAATATTAAAAACATTTGTGGTTCCCGGATTAATAAAATCGATATTTGTGCGATCGGAATCCCAAACAACGATTTTCTTCAGCGGAACATCATGTTCGAGGCGATGGGTAATTCTTCTGTCTAAATCTTCATAATATAATATTCTTTCCAAGGCTGCGCCGATGACCTGCCCAGGCATAATGCTGAGTTTGGCGTCATCAGTAACGTCATGTAGTTTGGCACCCAGATAAACTTCATATATTCGGGTATTTGGATCGGCGATATTATCAAACGTGGTAGCGATATCCGTGCCGTAATTTCGACGGGCATCGTTCCAGTTTGCAATGCGCTCTTTAGCTACAGCACCCGCACTTAGCATAATATCACCGGAAATACCTCCGGGCACGTAACTTCCCATAAGTGTTGTAAGGGGACCAACCACATTGCGTGTCAGGGAAGCATCCACAATGTGGCGCGCGTAGCGGGCTGTTACAAAAAAATTCTCGTTTGGATAATGTTTTTCATGATATTCAATTACTTTTTTGTAAACTCGTTGCCACGGAGTCATATCATTACGCAAATCACCGTCCAGCAGAAGGATGGCCTTTGCATTGGTGGGCTCCATTTCTTCAAAGATCATTTTAAACGCATTACCTTTGCCCGGCGAAAAATGAGCGCTGTCGTATCCTTCGTGGGGACCGGTATAAACCAGTACATTTTTTCTTTCTTGCTCAGTAAAATCATCCAGAGCTTTTTTTGCACCGGCTATTGCAGCCTCAATGTTGGAAGTATCGTTGCTCTTATCGTTATAGGTGCCGTCCGCTATGATAACAGCGACTCGGTTGTCGTAAAACACGTTTCGAATACCTTCCAAATCCCGGTATACCAGGCTGCCAATATTATCTTCGCAATGAAAAGTAGGGTGGCCGATAATTATATCAGGATCAAATTCGGCCAGTATTTTTCCGAGAGCTCCCCTGGGCGGTTTTGCGATACCTTTGAGAATATTTTTTTCTTCCTGCTTAATAAATTTATCCATATGGTTTTAATAAGCGCCTAACATGCATGTAATGCTAAATATTGTATGTTAAGGAATCAAATTATACTTGGCCGTTAATTTTATCCCTTAACTTCCCTGAACATTTAAATGTGACAACTTTTCGTTCCTTCAATATCAAGTCATCACCGGTAGCAGGGTTTCGCCCCCTTCTCTTTTTCTTTTGCTTTACACAAAATTTTCCAAATCCTGAAAGAAGGACATCTTCACTTTTTTCCAGCGTACTTTTAATTATTTCCAATAGAGTTTCGATGATCTCAACGGATTTTTTCTTTGTAAAGCCCAGTTCGTGTACTTTTGAGACAATATCGTTTTTAGTTAATGCCATGGCACCTCCTTAAGTCATATTTTTCGTTTTCATCGGGTTTAATTTCCTCTTAAATAAACGGACATCAATCTTTATTTTGCCTTGACTTTTCGCTCTTTACAGGATCAAGGTTCCCGATTTTTTTTATTATGTTATTGATGTTTTTCATAATCTCATCAATTTCAGCTTTTAACTTTATGTCATCGGGATCATTCATGTCGATTTCTCCAAAAAAAAAGACATTAACAATAACTATCTGTCTTATGTCATCGGTATGCTAAAATGGATATATATGTCAAGGTGATTCATAAAAAATTATTTAATCTATTTTCGAAAGTAATCCTTCGGCAATATGGAAATGATTGCCGATATCCCTTCGCAAATCCAACCGGTTTCCCTCTGGGTTTTCACGGGGAATGACCCTGATTTTGCCATTTTCAAAGGCGGTCAATATTTTTTGGCGAAGACGTTTCGCTGCTTTTGCTCTGCTTTCTCCGGGTTTAACGGTTGAATTAACATTACAGTATACCACACGGCTGCCGTCTGATTTAAAACTTTCTTCTTCATCTGAATACGTCATGGCAGATGGGATAACCTGTATCTTTTTTTTCTTCAAGTAGGCGAGGTCAATATCGACCAATTCTCCTTTAGTGCAGGACCAGGGATACCCTTTTTGGTTTTGAGGGCCTCCGTAACCGGTAACCAGGGCGACGCAGATAGAAATTTGGTCGGACCTCACTTCCGGGGTTACCTCATCCAGATTTCCTTCAATTGTTGCCTTAATTAAGGCCCCGAGGTTCCTTATTCTGCGGATAATGGGCTGCCATTCGGGTTCAGGAGGCCGAATATTGATTTCACAGACTCTAACTCTTGTCGGAGTCATATTGTGGTCGAAAGATAAAAAGCAGCCAGGATATATCAAGCACGGACGTAACATATTTTTTTCTTTCAAGGCTTTTATCAGAGGTTTAACAATATCCCTGGCCGCCATTTCGAACAGGTCGGGCGTTTCCATGGGATGCGGTGATATGCTCCCCATTCCACCGGTAATCGGATTGTCCTTACTGGCAGGTCCGGGAAAGCGTTCCGGATAATCCATGGAGGTGGGAAGAATTTGAAAATTACCGTTTTTATCAATAAGAATAATAAAAGAAATTTCGACCCCTGACATTCTGGATTCTATCAGAAGCGGCCATTCTGATTTCTTGCCGAACCGTCGTTTATAGCTCTTACCATAATCTTTTATCAAGATGTCATATACCTCTTTTATCTCCCAGGAATTTAAGATGATACGGGAGCCTTTTCCTCCGGCACTATATGGATACTTCAGAACAGCCCCACCATATAAATCTAATAGAATTAGACAAGTCCTTAAAATTTCGTCATAATTTCTGGCATCCACGGCATACCACTTATCCGCAACAGGAATATTATATTCATGGCAAAGACGTTTACAGGCTATTTTGTCGCCTTCGATAAATGAATTTTTGCGGGTGAATCCAATAATATGATCTGAAAGACCGACCTCCTCCATTTGGTCTAACAGACCATCGAGCAATAAATCTTCAGGCATCGGGACAGCACAATCAATGGAGCCGTTTTTAAGGGCATCAATAATAGCAGAGGCATATGCCTTTTTGGAATTATCCGCTGTGGGGATAAATGTCACCGGCCATTGCATTGACATTGCAAACGGAGGCATGGCCGGCATTCCTCTAATCACCACTCCCTGAAAATCATTTTGATAGTTCTCACTTGTTGCGGTTGAAGTGACCACAGCACTTAGAAGGGTTCTTCCATCGGTTCCGGCAAATCCTATTTTATAACTCACAATCACTCCTTTTTTGCTCAATTTCTGCGCTGTGAAATGCGAAGCTTATTTCTCCGGGGCGGTTAAAATTTCGGCCTTTTTTGAACTTAAATAAAAATTGACATTTTTCAAAGGTCTCATGAATTCACTTTTACGAATTCATTATGTTTCTATACGATCACTTTTCAATAGAGCTGGAAACGAGGTTGCCAGGGTATAAACGCCGGTTGCACAATGATCCGAATTAAGCTATAGCGGTTTGCAAAAAGCCTTACTGGAAAGGCATGAAGAAAAAAGTTGTCTTGAACAGCCTAAATTTGGAGCCGACGGGCGGATTCGAACCGCCTACCTGCTGATTACGAATCAGCTGCTCTACCAACTGAGCTACGCCGGCACAGTAAAAAAATACCTACTTTGTTTATGAATCAAAATCAAGGGAAAATATCAATTAGACAATTGATTGATCGTATTCCCGACAACGATTGTCGCCTGAATTGTACGGGACTGTCGGGATCTGAGCAGGCATATTTTGTGTCCAGGTTATGCACGGCACATAAAGGGTATGTTGTTGTGGTCGTTCCTTCAACAAAAGATGCAGAAAAGCATATGGAGGATCTGAGATTTTTTTTAGGAAAAAACGAATTCTCCCTGGTTTATTTTCCTCCGTATAATATTTTACCTTTTCAACATCTTTCCTACCACAACGAAACCGCAGCCAAGCGGATCAGATCTCTGTACCGTTTGGTCGTGGAGGATGTCCCAAAAATTGTGGTTACCACCGTTCAAGCTTTACTGCAACGGATCATCCCAAGACAGGAACTATGTGATTATGCGGAACTTGTTATGGTGGGAGAAGAGATGGATCGGGATCTGTTGGTCGAAAAACTGATTTCAGGCGGTTATGTTCGACAAACAATCGTGGAGGAACCCGGAGATTTTTGTGTTAGAGGTGGTATTCTGGATATTTTTTCATCACGGTATTCAAATCCACTCAGAATCGAATTGTTCGGAGATACTGTGGAATCTCTAAGGTTTTTCTCGGTCGCAAACCAGAGAACCATCAAAAATATTCAGGAGGGAGTTATTCTTCCGGCCCGGGAGGCGGTATTAAAGTTGGAATGTATCGAACAGATCGTAGGACGTATACGGGAGCAGGCTTCTCTGCTGGATCTTCCGATAACAAAGGTCAGAAGACTGATTGATCAGATCAGAAATGAGCGAGTGTTCCCCGGGATCGAAGGTCTGATTCCACTCATTTATCCAGATCTTCATACGTTCTTTGATTATATGCCGGGCCATGCACTTTTTATTCTAACAGAACCGGCTGAACTGGAGAAGGCTGCCGATCAATCACAACAACAGGCATCGAATTGTTTTGTTTCCGCATGCAATGATACCCGACTATGTGTTGAACCGGATCGACTTTATCTCAAGTGGTCAGATGCCAAAAATATTTTAACAAAAAAAAAGTTACTGACGGTTAAAAAACTTGCCGTTTCAAAGGGCTTTCTTGATAAAGGGCAGGCTTCCCGGACATTTAATTTTACCGTTAAAGACAACATGGATATCAGCCTGGAACTTAAGCGCCACAGGGAAAAAGCTCTTTTTTCGCCACTGGCAAACTGGATCAATGATCAAAAAAAATCCGGATGTGCCACACTTCTTATTTGCAAAACCAGAGTCCAGGGCCAAAGAATGAAATCACTTTTAGTGCCATACGGTATCCATCTCAGGTTTATTGACGATTTTTCTGATGTCGAACCGGGCCGAAACCAGATATATGTGTGCACGGGCCAGGTTTCTTCAGGTTTTGTTTGGCCTGCTGAATCTCTGGCTATCATTACAGACACTGAAATATTCGGGTCAAGACATCGCCCGAGAAGAAAACAGATACAAAAGGTTGAAACGGATCTGCTTGCATTCGAAGATTTAAAAAAGGGGGACCTTGTCGTTCATGTTGAACACGGAATAGGGCAATATAACGGTCTGGTAAAACTGAGGCTGAACGGGTCAATCAATGATTTTCTTTTGATTGTCTATAAAAATGATGACAAGCTCTACCTGCCTGTGGATCGTATGAGCATGGTTCAAAAATACATAGGGGCAGATGGTATCGAGCCTGTTCTTGATAAAATGGGCGGCAAATCATGGGATCGGATCAAAGCCAGGGTAAAAAAATCGGCGGAGAAGATTGCCGGAGAGCTTTTGAAACTTTATGCCGAGCGCAAGATTAAGCATGGCCATGCTTTCAGGGAAGTTGATACTGATTTTTTCGATTTTGAAGCCGGTTTTCCTTACGAAGAGACATCGGACCAGCTTAACGCCATTGAAGACGTCCTCAATGATATGAAATCATCCATTCCAATGGACAGACTGGTATGTGGTGATGTGGGATATGGCAAGACTGAAGTCGCGTTGCGTGCATCACTTATGGCCGTCAGTGACGGTAAACAGGTTGCCGTGCTTGTGCCGACAACGGTGCTTGCAGAACAACATTTTGCAACGTTTTCCGGCCGTTTTGAGCGCTACCCGGTTAATGTCGTCTGTTTGAACCGATTCCGTTCCATACGGGAGCAGCGTAGGATTATTGGTGACTTGAAAGCAGGCAAGATAGATATCGTCATTGGAACTCACCGGTTGCTTCAGAAAGATGTAGAATTTAAAGACCTGGGACTTCTCGTGCTGGATGAAGAGCAGCGTTTCGGCGTCAAACATAAGGAGAGGCTGAAAAAAATAAAAAGTACAATGGATGTTCTTGCCTTAACAGCGACGCCAATTCCAAGAACGCTCCACATGTCTTTGATGGGAATACGGGACATCAGTGTAATTTCAACTCCACCCGAATATCGCAAATCTATTATCACCTATATTTCTGAAATAGATGATGCCATTATTTTGGAAGCTATACTCAATGAGTTAAACAGAAACGGCCAGATATTTTTTGTTCATAACAACATTCACAGTATATATGCCATGGCAAAGCATTTGCAGGAACTGGTTCCCTGGGTCCGGCTTGATGTGGCCCACGGTCGTATGGATAATGATATGCTGGAGAATGTCATGCTTCGTTTTATGAACAAAGAGATAGATCTATTGGTCTGCACCTCTATAATAGAGTCGGGTCTTGATGTTTCTTCCGCCAACACGATATTAATCAATCGGGCGGATAGATTCGGACTGGCTCAAATTTACCAATTACGGGGTCGTGTGGGGCGGTTTGATGAACAGGCCTATGCGTATCTTTTTATACCCAACGAAAGCACATTGAGTAACGATGCCAAAAAACGTCTGAAGGTTTTGATGGAACACAGTGATCTGGGTTCCGGCTTTCAAATTGCCATGAGTGATTTACAAATAAGAGGAGGAGGGACAATTCTGGGAGCTTCCCAGTCCGGTCATATTGCCGCGGTCGGTTATGGCATGTTCCTAAAACTGATGGAGAATTCGATGGCTGAGTTGAAAGGGGAGGAGGTTCAAGAAAGTCTGGAACCGGAAATTAACATGGCTCTGCCTGCTTCAATACCTGAATCGTATATACAGGATATCGACCAGCGTCTTTCAGCGTACCGTCGTCTAACCAAGATAACAGAATTAGATAGAATCGCTGATTTTAAAACAGAGATGGTGGATCGTTTCGGTGCTTTACCGGTTGAGACTTCAAATCTACTTTTAAAAATCGTACTCAGAGTATTGGCCATAAAGGCCGGCGTGAAACGACTCGATTTGAGAGGTTCACGGCTTTCCATTTGTTTTTCAGAGGTTCACCAAAAAAATCCTGAGGGAGTTCTCGATATGATTGCTTCCGCAGGCAGTCCGTTTGAATTTACCAAAGACCATTTGCTAACCGCCGAGCTTTCAAAAACAAATAGAGTCGGTCTGTTGACTCAGACTAAAAATATCTTGAAAGAAATCATACAACATGTTAACAATTAAAAGTTTAAGTGATTTTGACGTTAAGAAATACTTTTTCAATCATGAGATATTTTAACACGTTTATGGTTTTTGTCGGTTTTTTATCGATCATTTACACGTTAGCCGGGTGTGCTGACTCTAAATCTAAAGACGGTGATAAATTTTTCATCCGGGTTGGAGACAGTACGATAACCGTATCTGATTTCAACAGGGCTTTTGAGATTGCCAAATCCTCTTATCCCCATAGCGCAATCCAGCAACCTGATACTGCCAGAGAAGCTCAATTGCGCTTTGTTAAACAGATGACCGAAGAGATGATTCTACTGGAAAGGGCCAAAGATATCGGCATTAAAATTACAGAAGCAGAACTTCAAAAGGCGATTGAAGATATAAAACAAAATTATCCAGAAAATGTATTCGATCAGATATTACTCGAATATGCCGTGCCTTATCCATCATGGGAAAAGAGATTAGAAGCTCGATTACTCATGGAAAAGGTTATTGCCAAAGAGTTGGGTGACCAGATCGTAGTAACTCCCGATGATATATCCAAGTATCATGATGCGCATCACAAAAACGATAATTTAACAGCGGATATGAAAGAAGAGTCAAAAGATGTAAATGAAACCATAATAAAAAATTTACGCAGGAAAAAGATTGAAGAAGCGTATACGCCTTGGATAAAAAAGCTTCAAAAAGAATATATCATTGAAATAAATAAAACACAGTGGGAAAAAATCATTGGTTTGTAAACAAATTTAACCGCTTTAAAATTTTATCCCCATATATAGCGGGATGAACAAAGCGAACGAGTATCCATCCATAAATACGGATTTAACCGGGCAAGCAAAAAGACCATTTATGGATAGACGCGGAACTAAGTTACGGGTTTTTATAATGATGTGCAACCGTTTTAGGGGTTGGGTTTATTGTATAATATACACTTTTTATTTTTTAATTTTTGGTCTTCCTTTTGTTGCTGAAGGGAAAAATGTAGAAGTCGTGGACCGAATTGTAGCGGTAGTTAATGACGACATTATTACACTTTTCGAGCTGAACCGATCCTTTAAACCTTATGCAGAGAGAATCCGCGCACTCGGTTATTCAACCGACAGGGAGCATAAGATGCTTTTCAAGGTTCGGGAGGATATACTCAACCAGCTCATTGATCAAAAACTTAAAGATCAGGAGATAAAACGCCTTAGAATTAATATAGATGAACAAGAAATAGATCAAACCATTGAACGGATTAAAGAAGCGAATTTTTATACGGATGAAGATTTAAGAGGTGTATTGGCTAAAGATGGACTAACAATGAAGGATTATCGTGAGCGAATAAAGGAACAGATGCTCAGGACAAAGCTGGTCAACCTTAAAATAAGATCTAAAATAGTAATTACAAAAGAGGACATTACATCTTATTACAAAAACCATCCAGATAAGTATGGAGGCAAGAAAAAATATCATCTTTACAACATCATTATAAAAGTTCCACTATTTGCCGGTGAAAAAGAAAAGCTGAAAATTAAAGCGAGAATGGATGAGATTTACACGGAATTAAACACAGGAAAATCTTTTGAAACCATGATCAAGAGCTATTCTGAATCATCTTTAGGTGCTGAGGGTGGAGATCTGGGTTTGTTCCGGCTTGATGAGCTTTCTCCACAGTTGCGAAATACCATAAAAGATATGAAGGCAGGTGAGTTTACCCCTGTGTTTGATACAGACCAGGGATTTCAGATTTTTTTTGTTAAAGAGATCGTGAAAACTTCGGGAAAGCCTCTGGAAGAGGTATCACCAGAGATCGAAAAAATACTCTTTAATGAAATTGTTGAAAAAAAATTTCAGTCATGGATTAAGGATTTACGCCATCAGTCTGTTATAAAAATTATCAAATAGCTCCATATTATCCTATGCAAGGTGACCGCACTAAAATACTTATCGACAGCATCAAGAGATTGCTGAGACGGAATGCTTTAACCCATCTTAGAAAGATCGTTGACAAGACACATGCGGCAGATTTGTCTGCGGTGTTCCGTTCGTTGTCGCTTTCCAACCAGCATAAACTCTTTGAAATGATAGAGGAGACTGAGCAAAAGGGCGCCCTCTTCAGTGAACTGGATGAAGATACTTTCCTTGCACTTAATGAAGGCATTGAACTGGATGAGATGGTCGAGATTTTTGAACACATGCCCACCGATGATGTGGCCGACCTGTTGGGACGTTTGCCCGAGGAACGCTCTGACGCCATTATAGAAAGGATGAAAAAGGAGAGTTCCGAAGAGGTTGAAGGTCTGCTTCATTATGGCGATGATACTGCCGGCGGGATCATGGTTCCTGATTTTATTGCCTTGCGAGAAAATACAACTGCCGGGGAAGCCATCGAGTCGCTTCAAAAAGAACATCTGGATGTGGAGATGCCGTTTTATCTTTATGTGGTTGATTCAAACGGCAAATTAATAGGCGTTAGTTCTTTAAGGCAATTGGTGGTGGTTCCTCCTGAGACGCCTCTTAAAGATTTTATGACAACAGACGTTTTTACAGCCAAAACCGATATGGACCAGGAAGAGGTGGCAAAAATAGTGGCCCGTTATGATATTCTTGCTGTTCCGGTCGTGGATGATACCAACAGATTAGTCGGTATTGTTACAGTGGATGATGTTATCGATATTATCAGGGAAGAGGCCACGGAAGATATTTTGAAAATGGTGGGGGCCGGTGAGGAGTTCGTTGAAACCAAATCCATATTTAAAAATATCAAAATGCGAATGCCGTGGCTGTTCGCAAGCTGTATCGGCGGAATTATTGCTTCCTTTATTATCGGTCATTTTCAGACGAGCTTGAGCAAGCTGGCCTATCTGGCGGCGTTTATTCCGGTGATCATGGGAATGGGCGGGAATATCGGGGTTCAATCCGCTACCATTACGGTTCGGGGACTTGCCACCGGACGTCTCAATATCCGTGATATCTGGTCGGTGGTTTCCAAGCAGTTTCTGGTGGGGCTGATGCTGGGTTTATTTTACGGATTTGCTGTCGGTTTAGTGGCGCAGTTGAAGTACAGCCGTGAACTGTTTGCGCTATCCGTGGGTTTAGGAGTGCTTTCTTCCATGACAATGGCGGCCCTTGCGGGATCTCTGGTACCCATGACCCTGGCGAAAATCAATGTTGATCCTGCCATAGCCTCAGGTCCTTTTGTAACCACAGCCATCGATATTATCAGTGTAACTTTCTATTTTATAATCGCCACAACACTCCTGGGTATATGAAAAGATGTCAAGCTTTTCAACGCCTGCCATCATGCTTCGCCGGATTGATTTTGGAGATTATGATTTAATTGTTACGTTTTTAACTTTAAACAAAGGCAAGATTTCAGTAATTGCAAAATCCGCCAAAAAAAGCATAAAACGATTTGCAGGCATACTGGAACTCTTTTCGGTATTGGAGGTGGTATGCACTTTCGGTCGAGGAAGAGGGCTGCCAGTTCTTCAGGAAGCGACATTAACGCATGCTTTTCCCAACATCAGGTCCAAGATAATAAAAACAGCTTATGCCAGTTATTGGGCTGAATTAATCAATCAATGGATGGAAGAAGGTCAAAAACAGGTTCGGCTTTTTCACCTGTTTCGGCATGTTCTAAGCGAACTCGATCTGGGCCATACATCAGAAGAGGCGCTTTCCATCCTGTTTCAAATAAGATTTCTGACAATAGCCGGACTGGGTCCAAATTTAAAACGGTGCAGCATCTGCCAAGCTGAAATTGAGAAGATGAAAGAAGCCAAGATTAAATTTGATCTTTCAAAGGGAGGGATTATATGTGATGGCTGTGCTCCCGGAGGGTTACAGAAGATATTTCTTTCAAAGGGAACCATTAAACATCTTTTGTGGATCCAAATGGGGAATTTAACAAGAGCCGTTCGAATAAAATTTGCTTCCCAGGCCTTAACGGAAAGTCTGGAGTTTTTAGAGGCATTTGTGCCTTATCATCTGGGGAAAGAACCCCGAAGTTTAAAATTTTTACGGCAGATTAGAGGATGACAAAAAGTCAGATGACGGAGAGCAGAGGTCGAAACTTGAAAGACAGAATGGAAATTCAACACCTGTCACGCAATACCCAACGCACAACAGACTCTTTAAAAAGTATCATTGAATCGCATCAAATTGAAGCATCGGCCCCTTGTCGGATCGACATGGGCGGGACGCTGGATATCAGTACATTTTATTTTCCGCTCAGGCATCTTTCTCCATGCACCGTTAACATGGCCATCGATTTGAAAACTCGGATACGATTTTTTCCCCATGACAAAGGTATGGTAAAAATATCTTCAAAAGGTTTTACCAGTGCGGAATATCCTTCCGATGAATCTCCTTTTGATCATCCCCTGGGGCTGATGTTTGCCATTGCAGCCTATTTCAGGGCCGACGGTATACATATTGATATTCACTCTTCATCACCGCCACGCAGTGCATTAGGAGGATCATCCGCCGCGGCAGTGGCGCTTGTGGGGGCCTTTTCATATATTTTTGAGCAAACCGGTGTGAAGCCGCTTTCCAGGCTTCAGATTGCAGTGCTTGCCCAGGCCTTAGAAGCAAGCGTAGCCGGCGTACCATGCGGACTTCAGGACCAGCTCGCAGCTGTATATGGCGGTGTTCATGCCTGGACCTGGCAAGAAGGCGTAGGAAAGCCATATTTTAAGAAAAAGGTCATTGTAAGGAGAGAATCTTTTAATGATCTTAAACGTCACCTGCTGTTGGCATATTGCGGTGTGCCACACGAATCAAAGGATATTAACAAAAAATGGGTCCGGCAATTTCTTGAAGGAAAAAATCGTGAGATTTGGGCCGAAATCGTTGCATGCACACAAAAATTTGCCCAAGCTTTAAATGCCCTAGATTTTAAAGAGGCTTCTGCCTTAATGAACCG
This sequence comes from Deltaproteobacteria bacterium, assembly GCA_019308685.1. GTDB lineage: Bacteria > Desulfobacterota > Desulfobacteria > Desulfobacterales > UBA11574 > S5133MH16. Next base: position 12,059 of record JAFDHQ010000007.1, on the reverse strand, counting down.
GGAAACGAACCTCAGGAGAGAAATGACTCCCGAGGTACTTAATGATGTTGGGGAAGAACTTGTAGATTCTGCCGTAAAAAACAGATGTGGTGCGCGATTTACGGGTGCCGGGGGGGGGGGCTGTATTTGGGCGCTGGGTGAAATCGAAGATATTGACAAAATAAAGGGGATATGGGAAAAAGTTCTTTCAAGCAGAAAGGACGCCCGTCTGTTGGATGTAACGATAGACTCAGAAGGGTTGCTGTGCAACATTCAAAAATAGTGCCTGATCGAAAACTGCCTTTTTCGCTAATATCTGCGTCAGACGAAAATTTTAACCCGCCACCGAACTTTGGCGGGTTAATCCTCGAAATACTAACAGTATTCCTGTGGTTAAAATTCTCGTGTTGACTCGGGGCATCCATGCCCCTCGCCCTGGCGGGCAGCTTGACAGCTGTTCAAATCTGCTGTCCTGCAGATTTGCCTTGATCTTAACGAAAAATCCTAGTTTTCGTTCGGGCACTAAATAACAACGAGTTAATGAGGGAGAAGAAATGAATTTTCAGGATGTTATTATGTCGTTAGAGAAGTTCTGGGCTCAAAAAGGGTGTGTTGTGGCCCAACCTTATGATATTGAAGTTGGCGCCGGAACATTTCATCCAGCCACTCTGCTGAGGGCACTTGGTCCTGAGCCTTGGAATGTCGCTTATGTCCAACCTTCCCGGCGGCCCACAGACGGTCGATACGGTGACAACCCGAATCGGTTGCAGCATTACTATCAGTATCAGGTAATACTGAAACCTTCTCCTTATGATGTGCAGCAGCAGTATTTGCATAGCCTTAAGGTGCTTGGGATCGATCCTCTGGAACATGACATAAGGTTTGTGGAAGATGACTGGGAGTCGCCGACCCTGGGTGCGTCCGGACTCGGGTGGGAAGTTTGGCTGGATGGTATGGAAATTACCCAGTTTACCTATTTTCAACTCTGCGGTAGTGTTGAATTGTTTCCCATATCCGTGGAACTCACTTACGGATTGGAACGTATTGCCATGTATCTTCAAGGCGTTGACAACGTTTATGATCTGAAATGGAACGATGATGTAACTTATGGTCATGTCCATCATCAGCAGGAAGTGGAGCAGTCGACCTATAATTTTGAGAAGGCGAATATAGGAATGCTGCTCGAATTTTTTGATAAATACGAAGCTGAAGCCGAACGCATGGTTAAGGAAAAGTTGGTTCTTCCTTCTTATGAATACTGCCTGAAATGTTCACATACATTTAACCTTCTGGACGCTCGCGGTGCCATCAGCGTTATGGAAAGAACCAGTTATATCGGACGCATAAGAAACCTCGCCAGAGCCTGTGCGGAAGCATATCTTGAGCAAAGAAAGGAGATGGGGTATCCCCTGATCAACAAGGAAAAAGGATATTAAAGGCGGTACCGTTTATAAGATGATGCTTAATGGATAATGTAAGATCAATGGTGCATGACTCATGAATACTCCAATTTAAATTCTGTATCAGATTAAATAAAACAGAGGTGGATATGGAAACTTTATTGCTTGAAATAGGGACGGAAGAGATACCGGCAGGTTATATTGAACCTGCGTTAGATGTCATATCATCAATGCTGCTGAAAAAAATGACCGATGCCCGCATCGACCACGGCAGTGCCAGGATTTTTGCAACTCCGAGACGGCTTGCAGTGGAAGTAAAAAAAGTTGCAGCCAAACAAAAATCCTTAATTTCAGAAGTTGTAGGGCCTCCTGAAAAAGTCGGATTTAATGAAAAGGGCCAGCCCACTGTGGCGGCGAAAAAATTTGCTGAAAAGGTCGGAGTATCGGTAAATGCTTTAATGGTAAAAGATACGAGCAAGGGGCGTTACTTGTGTGCAAAAGTTACGGAACGCGGGCTTTCAACCCGGACGTTGCTAAAAAACATCCTGCCGGAAGTGATTCTTGCCACACCGTTTCCCAAGACCATGAAATGGGCCGAGCTTGATATTCAATTTGCTAGGCCCATACATTCGATATTGGCCCTTTTGGGAGAGAACGTAATTTCTTTTAGCCTGGGAGACATAAAAAGCGGAAGATATACGTATGGGCATTACTTTATGAATAATACCAAATTAAAGATTTCCAGCCCTAAGGACTATATTAAGACCCTGCGTTCCGCAAAAGTACTGGTCGATCTTCAAGGACGTAAAAAAAGTCTTGAGAAAGAGATCAATAAGGTTGCAAAAAAAGTCGGCGGTAAGATCTTGCCTGATGATGAACTGGTTGACATTGTAAAAAACCTTGTCGAATATCCTGTGGCTACGGTGGGTAAATTTGATAAAGAATTTCTGGAAGTCCCCAGTGAGATACTGATTACCGCCATGCGAGAACACCAAAAGTATTTTGCTGTGATAGACAGTAAAGGAGATCTCATGCCCTGTTTTGTGGCGGTAAACAATACCCGTACTAAAGATATGAACTTGGTGGCAACCGGGCATGAATGGGTGCTGAGAGCCCGACTTGCGGATGCTCAATTTTTTTACAAAAGTGATCTGGAGTATTCCTCTAAAGACAGAGTTGAAAAACTAAAAGGCGTTCTTTTTCAGGCCAAACTCGGGTCCATGTATGAAAAGGTTGAGCGTCTTCAGAAAATGGTGGGATTTCTGGCAGATAACGTTGAAGAGGGATCGGATTTGAAAAAGCATGTTACCCGGGCTGCCTGGTTATGCAAGGCTGATCTTGTTAGCCATGTTGTGGTGGAATTTCCCAAACTACAGGGGATTATGGGCAGGGTTTATGCTTCTGTTACAAAAGAACCCGATGCAGTGGCTCGGGCAATAGAAGAACATTACCGGCCGATTTATTCAGGGGGAAAACTTCCTGAAACTCCGGCAGGCGCGATTCTCGCCATTGCCGACAAGATCGATAATATCTGCGGATTTTTTTCCGTAGGACTTATTCCCACCGGCGCTTCTGATCCATACGCGCTTCGGAGGCAAGGTATCGGTATTGTTCACATCATGATTGATAAAGGTCTTTCATTTTCTTTAAGGGATATGATTGAAAAGAGCATAAAGCTTTTCGGCATAAAGGGCGCTAAGAAGATTCGGGAGATTGCTGACAAAGTAAACACCTTTTTGTATAACCGCATGACACATCAGCTGGCTGAAGAAGGATTTTCAAAAGATGTCATCGCTGCGGTTACCAGTGTATCGGTGGATAATGTTCCTAATGTATGGAACCGGGTGCAAGCGCTACAGGATCTTAAAACCGCCCCGGATTTTGAGCCGCTGGCCGTTGCTTTCAAGCGAATCGTCAATATCATAAAAAAGGCCAAGGCCTTTAAGGCAACATCAGTAAATGAAAGTCTTTTTCAACATGATTCCGAGTCTGTTCTTTATTCGGACTATAAAAAAGTCGAAAAAAAGGTTTCAGACAGTCTTGACAAAGGAGATCTGGCACAGGCTCTGCATGAGATCGCTTCCCTCCGGGATGCGGTAGATGCTTTTTTTGATGGTGTTTTGGTCATGGCAAAAGAGACAAAAATACGCAGAAACAGACTTTGTTTGCTCAAGCACATAGCAGATCTATTTGGAACTATAGCAGATTTTTCAAAAATATCGACTTAGGGTTCACGAAAAAATAAAACTGATCTTTCTTAGTTCCGGTTTATTCGGGTTAGGATGATTCTGTCTGTATCTCAAGGCCAGGAAAAACTTGTATCAAAAGCCATGGTCACTTTAATTGCCGTGCCGACGGATAATTTGTCTTAAAATATTCTGTTAACGAAAAACTGAGTGCCGACAACTTCCCATTGTGTGTTTTGCAAAGGTCTCAAAGAAGAATTTCCATTCCTTCTCTCGCCACCACGATTTCAAGTGTAGATTGATTTTCCATATATTCATAGCAACGTTTTTCAAGTGCAAACAGTTCCTGATCTGTTCGTGGCGGGTCATGGTGAAAAAGAACGATTTTTTTTACTCCGGCCTCAAGGGCGGAATGGATTGCATGTTCAAAATAAGAATGGCCCCATCCTATTTTTGATGAAAAGTATTCTTTTTGGGTGTACTGACAATCATGAATAAGAATGTCTGCACCACGGAAAAAATCCAGCAGCTTTTGGTTTTCTTCTCTGACGGCTTCTTCTCCTTTCTTGCTTGCAACCGGATCATAATCCGGGGCGTTTGTGTCTACGGAGAAGACGTTTCTAAATGGCTCTGTGTCAAAGGCGGTACAGAGGACCTTGCCTTTGAATTCAAAGCGGTACCCCAGACAAAGAAGCGGATGGTTTAAGTATTTTGTTCTCAGAGTAATCCCGTCACCCAGATCCATTTCGCATTCACCCAGCGGGAAGTAATCGATATCTGCTTTAAGTTCACCATGCAATACCGGAAAGTAACGGTATCTAAGCAGGTTCCCCATAACATCTTCAATGGTGTCTTCCTCAAATGTTATCGGTCCATACACCTTCAATTGTGTACCTTCAATATAGATCGGTTGGAAAAAGGGAAAACCGATGATGTGATCCCAATGGGTATGGGTTATGAATATTTCGGTTTTAATCGGTCCTTTTGGGAGATCATTTTCGGCCAGGTGATCTCCCAGTGGACGGATGCCGGTACCGGCATCAATGATAATGAGCCTGTCTTTTTTGCCGAACCGGAGTTCTAAGCATGAGGTGTTACCCCCAAATTCTACTGTTTCTCTTCCGGGAACTGCAATGGAGCCACGAACCCCCCAGAAACGAACTTTCATAGTATGCTCCTTATCGCGCGACTTTCAAAAATATTTGGGCTTTTTCTATTTCTTGAGCGACTTCTTCAGAAAGATCATGCAAATAATCAAATGTTGTGTCCGGGCCAACAGAAAAGTACTGAAATACCTGGGGCCAAAGGTCTTCCATAGACGGGTCTCCGGAGAAACCGATACCCGATCTTTTTGCAAAATAGTTGGCAAGAATTATGGTAAAAAGAATATCTTTTTGTTCGCCTTTATAGGTTTCCGGGGAATGATGAAAGGAGACAGTATCAATAATTTCAGTTCCCAGCTTCCAGTTTTCCGCAATGAGACTCCCCGCTAGGGTATGATCTATCCCCAGAATCTGCCTTTCTGAAATACAGAGAGCTTGATGCTCTCTGTCGGAGACCTCCATCGCCAGCCGATACTCATCAGAGAATTTTCCATTCAACGGTATCTTTCCGATATCGTGCAATAGCCCGGCAATAAAGTACCCTTCCAATTTCTCGGGATCTACGTTCCGTTTTTTGGCAATCAGCTTTGAAATAACACCGACCCCGAGAGAATGTTTCCAGAACCCATCCATGTCAAATGCTTGAAAATTATTTCGACTCCCAAAAGTACTCATCACCGCGAGGCCGAGGGCAAGATTCTTCACTGTATTTATACCCAGCATAATAATTGCCCTTACCGGAGAGACAATTTCATGCGCGAAACCAAAGTAGGCTGAATTAACAAGTTGCAACACCTTTCCGGATAACACAGGATCCAAACTGATGACCTTGCTTAGATCCGCAGGAGATGTGTTTGCATCATAGCAGATTTCCATAACCTTGTTGACAGTTACCGGGAAACTGGGCAATTTTTTAATATAAGATTGAAGTAGTTTTAATCTTTTATTAGATTCCATATGATAGTGATTACCTCATCCAATTATAATGGCGCACCTTTTTTTTCGAAGCCTGAGGTTATAATTTTATATGTTCCAGCAAAACCTTCATTTTAAGCGTAGCCTCGGCGGTCTTTTCAAACTGCTCGGTCACGTCTGATACAAAGAGCCGGAACGCTCCTTTTTTGCCCAGAGAATTATCAACTTCCGGATGCGTATCCAAAAAATCCTTAACATTTTCTGCAAGAGCAATGGAAGAGTCGATGACGGCTACCTTTTTCCCGATTTTTCTTTGAATTTTATCCAGCAAAAGAGGATAATGGGTGCAACCCAGAATAAGCGTATCTATTTGCCTTACTTTTAAAGGATGCAAATATTTTTTAAGTATCATCACCGTTTCGGGTTTTTTCAGCCATCCCTCTTCTACCAAAGGAACCAGAAGCGGACAGGCAACGGAATAGACCTTTGCCGCCGGTTTTATTGCCTGGATTTTTTTTTCGTAAATCCCGCTTTTAACCGTCGCCCGGGTTCCGATAACCCCGACGATTAAATTTCTGGAAATTTTAACTGCTTTTGCCGATGCCGGAGATATAACTTCGAATATAGGAATATCAAAGTTTTTAGCTACATGATCGGAAGCGACACTTGAGGCGGTATTGCAGGCCATTACAACAATTTTTGCGCCCTGCTTTAAAAGGAATTCGGTATTTTCGAGAGCATATCCGACGACGGTCTCAGGGCTCTTGCTTCCATATGGCGTACGCGCCGTATCGCCAAAATAAATGATGTCATAGTCGGGGAGTTGCTTCATCAGTGATCTGACAACGGTCAGGCCCCCTATTCCTGAATCGAATATTCCAATCATTATTACCCTGTTAATAATTCATATTATGGATGGACACTCACTAGTGTCCATCCATAAACAGCATCTTTCGGCCCCCGGCGGCGTTCTCGCTCGTTTCCAATCCTCGACATAGCGTGCTATGCCTGCGGTTGAAAACTCGCTCGGGCCTTGCCGGAAACAAAAATCTACCATTTATGGATGGACACTTACTAATGGCAATTACATCAGCGTGCTTTCTATGACCATCAAAAAAGCCGTGGTATTTAAGGGTGATAAATTGACTTTTTTTTGATATACTTATATTTATTAATATTCCATAGCAAACGACAAATGAAAAATGACCGCTGATCCATACGAGGAGCTAAATGAATTCACAAAATCAAACTCCGTCAATGAACCAGAAGATTTTTAAAATGGGCCTTTCGGTGGAGACGGTTTCAGTATATCTGATGTGCTGCAGCCTTGCAGACACGGATACGACAATCTCAACCAAGAAACTTATCGAAATATGGAACAGCACCAGAGCGTCATTATTTGAAGGTCTGAAAGACCTTGAAACAAGGAATATTCTCCGCAGAATAATTTCGGACAGGGCAGGGAACACTGTTTACCAACTATCAGACGTAAAAAACTGGAAGATTTTATAGATTTTTTTTAAGTTCTTTGCGGACACATTCTTTGATGACGTTGTCAGGTAAATCCGTTCGAATACCGGGACAAAGTTCAGACATAATGTGCCAGTTTTTTATATCAACCAGTACACTTTTTATAAAAGGCCAATTTCTGCACATGCGGGGTTTGACCGGATGAATCTTGCATAGTCCGTCCCAGAATACGCAATAAGAATTCCTGCCCTGTGCCAGAACCGGTTTTCCCCCCGACGCCTGGCAGTAATCATCAACAAAACTATCAGGATCGGTATTAAGATAATCGGCGATAACTTTAATTTCTTTCTCGTTTACAAATGTACCCCCATAGCCCTTGCAACACTCACCACATTGCCGGCATTTGAAAATATCTGACGGCGTTACATCCTTATACGGCATGCCTGGTTTCCATGGCTTTTTTCAGGGTTACCTGGTCTACATATTTTAAATCGCCTCCAATGGGAACGCCGGATGCGATTCGCGTCACTTTAATCGAATAATTTTCTATACGTTCTGCAATATAGGCTGCAGTTGCCTCGCCTTCAACATTTGTACTTGTGGCAAGAACAACCTCTTTGATTTCCCCTTGAGCGATCCTTGAGATAAGCTCTTTAATCCTGATGTTGTCGGGCCCGATACCGTCCATGGGAGACAGAACGCCTTCAAGGATATGATACAATCCGGTAAAAGCCCCGGATTTTTCAATGGCCACCATATCAGCGGGTTGCTCCACCACACATAAAATTGAGGGTGTTCTTGTCCGGTCACTACATATATTGCAAATATCGGAGTCGCTTAGCCCAAAACAGATAGAACATAATTTTATTTTATTTTTTACCTCAATAATATTGCTCGATAGCCGTTCGGCATCACTGCGCGGTGCTCTGAGTATATGCATCGCAAGCCTCTCGGCAGTTTTTTCTCCTATTCCCGGAAGCCTGGAAAGACTTTTGATCAATTTCAGAATAGATGGTGGATAGTGACTCATGGTGACTATTTCCCTAACGCTAACAAGCCGTTCTCCGGATAGAGAAAACCCAATATTATTGAAAGGTTAATGTTGACAACTATAATAACAAAAAATTGAAAGAATTTCTTGAATATTCAATTGGTTGTGATAAAAAATATAGTGTTAAGAATTTATTTTTCGAACAAACACAAAACGTTACAAATAAAGCAACTACATCAAACCGGGTATGTTGAGGCCGCCGGTGAGTTTGCTCATTTCTTGGGTGGCCATTTCCTGTGATTTTATTAACGCGTCATTTATCGCTGCAAGTATAAGATCCTGAAGCATTTCCACATCGTCAGGATCAACCACTTCCTTTTCTATTTGAATGGATAATATCTGTTGTCGGCCGTTGGCGACGACTTTTACCATACCACCGCCGGAAGTGGTTTCAACGGTTTTGTCCGCCATTTCTTCCTGTAGTTTTAACATTTTGGATTGAAGCTGCTGGGCCTGTTTCATCATCTTTCCCATGCCTTTCATATAAACACCTCCTATAAAATCTTAACATCAACGATATTGCCGTTGAAAATATCTAAAGTATCCGTTACAAGAGGGTGGCTTAACGCCTCCTGTTTTACACGTTCTGCGTGGTCTGTTTTGTTCTGATTATCAAGATGTTGTATTTTTTTCGCAGAGATAATTACTTCCATTTCTTTACCGAAAAAGTCACTGCATACTTTTTTTATAATGGCACTGTTTTTATTTCGACGGACCATATTTATGTTAAAATCATTTCCGTTGACCTCGATTTCCAGGTGGTGACCGACCAAGCTTCTTATCGTAGAGTTTTTCAGATTTGCCGCCAGAGAAGGATATTTTTCTGAAAAAATTGCCAAAAGCCTTTCCCAGATCCTGTCAATATTTTCATTTGGATCAAGAGCCGATGAACTAAAAGGCTTTATGGATTCTGCAGTACCCGATCTCTCTCCTGATGTTTCTTTCAAACCTTTTTGGTTATCCTTGAACACAGGCTTGTTTTCAGTATCACGAAAACATGTCCGGTTTTCATGAATATCTTTTCTCAGATTATCAAGCTTTGCTATGAGAACATCGATGGGCACAGCCGGTTTCATCTGAAACATCTTGATAAAAACCATTTCAATGGCCAATCTCGGTTGTGTTGAATTTAATATGGAAACTTCCTCTTTAAAAAGTAGATCTAAAATCTGGTTCAGGAAGGTTCTGGAAACTTCCTTGATCTGATCTCGCATCGCGTCTATTTCATGTGACGGGATGTCTACCAGACGGTCGATTTTTCCCACCATTTTAACGACCAATAAATTCCTGAAGTGTTCGATCAGATCCCCATACAGCTTTTTCATGTCATGACCAGCGTTGTATATTTCATCCAAGATATTTAGAACTTCCGGGGTTTCTCCGCGTAAAATTGCTTCTGAAAGATTAAATATGATTTTTCTGTCAATAACGCCGAGTATGTCCAGAACATGTTCATGTGTAATCGCCCCTTGGGTGCAAGACATTACATGGTCAAGCAGACTCAAGCCGTCTCTCATGCTTCCGCCGGCTTCACGAGCAATTAACCCTAAGCTATCAACGGCTATTTCCACGCCCTCTTTGGCACACAGTTCTTCCATATGCTTGGAAATCGATTCAACATCTATTCGTCTGAAATCATGTCGCTGGCATCTGGAAAGTATGGTTATCGGAATCTTTCGAGGCTCCGTGGTTGCAAAAACAAACATGACATGGGGCGGAGGTTCTTCCAGGGTCTTTAACAGCGCGTTAAAAGCGGCGATACTGAGCATGTGAACTTCATCAATAATATATATCTTGTAAAGGCTGTGAGCAGGCATGTATTTGACGTTTTCACGCAGTTCTCTGATTTGATCAACACTGTTATTTGAGGCACCGTCAATTTCAAACACATCCACGGCACTTCCTGCAGTGATTTCTCTGCATGATTTGCACTCATTGCATGGAACCGGCACAGGGCCGTCCTTACAGTTCATGGCCTTTGCCAATATGCGGGCAACCGTAGTTTTCCCGGTCCCTCTCGGTCCTGAAAACAGGATTGCGTGGGCGACGCGACCCGCCGAAATAGCATTGGTTAACGTCCGTGTGACATGGTCCTGTTTTATCACTTGGTCAAAGGTTTGAGGGCGATATTTACGTGCAAGTACAAGATAGGACATAAAGAAAGCTTCCTAATCTGGGCACCTGATGTTTTTTTGGCGGAGAGAGAGGGATTCGAACCCTCGGTGCCGCTTTTGACAGCACACACGATTTCCAGTCGTGCTCCTTCGGCCAGCTCGGACATCTCTCCAATAGTAATATATTCAATATCCTGCGAGCTCAAATAAATTCCATTTATAAATTATGTCTTATACTAAAGAACAAAAGCAATAACACCAAAGAAAGTGGATTTCAAAAAGACGTGATGGATATACAGAAAAATAGGCCCATGAATTTTTCTGGCACTAATAAAAACATTCAGATTTATCACATTCATCCATAGCGGAAAATTTCTCATAAAATTTGGTCTTGGTCAAGAGAAAGAATTGAGCAAGAGTTAAAAATGCGTTTCAATATGCAAGGGTTGCCATATCGTTTATCATGCGCTATATAAACGCAAACCACTTGCGCATGGAACATAGAGAGGGTATCAGGTGTATAAATGTCGTTGTGAAAAGTTATTCAAAGGGAAATAGAAGCTAACAAGGGAATATTTAACCATAAGGCTCTTCAATGTGATAAACTATGAAAAAAAAATATTTGATTCTGAAAAATGGTAATACAAATGAGCTGATAATTAGAGAATTTCTCGAGTTAGATGAACGCGACGTTTATTCTCTTGCCTGTGAAGAGACATATGACGGTGAGATTATTAAATCTGCAATTACAAGAGGTAAGGAGGCCCTTCTCTGTTCATGGCAATCCACCAACATTCTGCTTAACTGCTCCTCTGAATCATTGGAGTCAAGACATTAAAAATGAATATTATGACAAGTCCCATGGCAAAAACTTCCATTTGTGCTATCTGTGCTCAGAACGGACCTACCTGTTGTTAGCTCGGACAGGGGCAAGCAGGCTTCCTTTTTCCCCTTTCCAGCGTGGAAAAGGAGGCCATTACTGCCTGCGATAGGTGGAAAAACGTGTGTTTTACCTCCAGGACATCAAATTCTACCCGTTTTATATCCCGATTGTTAAATATTTTTCCCAGTGATCGTGATAAAATACAAACGCTTTATCCTGAACATGGTGATCACGAACAATTGTCAATAGATAAACAAGGGAGTTGTGTTTTTCTTGGCCCGATGGACTGCCTTTTACCCGAGAAAGCCCGGCCTCTTTATTGCAGGCTCTTTCCCTTTTGGGTAATCGACGGTAGGGTGGGGTTTTTACTTTTGACCTTTGTCTGGCTCAAAAGGGTGCAAGGTCTGTAAACAAGGTCATGAAGCGCTTAAAAATGAATACTTCACAGATATTGCCTCTTTACGAAGCATTACGCAGAGCCTGGGTGTCAGATAAATAATCGGGATGGACAGTCATATCGTTTTTACCATTAAATAAGCATAAGTCAAAATCTTGTAGGCTTATTACAACTTTAAGGCGTAAGTATAAACGGAGGTAATGGGCGATTTTACAAAGATTGAAATGGGAAGATTATTTCCCGGCTTTGTGCATTTTCATGAAGACGTTCAGATGGAGTTGCGACATGATAAGCTTATAATTTTGATTCAGATGTGGGTAACTCTATCCCCGGTCTTGCGGCATGAATGAGATCATCCAACTCACTGCCGGTGACGGTCTCTTTTTCCAGCAAAAACTCTGCCAGTCTATGCAGAATATCTATATTTTCATTTAGAATTTTCCTGGCACGGTTGTAGTTTCGGTCGATCAAGTTGTCGATTTCTTCATCAATTTTTCGCGCTGTTTCCTCGGAGTAATCCTTGTGCTGCGCAATTTCCCGACCGAGAAAAATATGTTCTTT
>JAFDHQ010000127.1 GCA_019308685.1 Deltaproteobacteria bacterium | reverse complement strand
TGATGACTTTGTCATAACAGGCAAATCAAAACGCCTGTTGGAAAAGCAGATTAAACCAGCGGTAGAAGGATTTCTTGCGGAACGTGGTCTTACCCTGTCGCAGGAAAAGACTGTTGCTATTTTTCTGAAATGTGCTTAGGATACTAAAAATTAAAAAACTTAATGATTAAAAAAGATAATTAACATGAAATCTTTACAGGAAGATCTCCAGACACCCAAGCAAAATTTAGATGAATTTGAAGATGTTACCAAGAGAGTTTTGGACTATCTGCCAAATATTGTTTCAGAAAGAGTTGAAGCAAGAGATTACACGATATTGTCTTCCGTAGTAGCTGGCACAACAAAATTCGCCAGACCGGTTAATAACAATTTGTTTATTAGTAAATGTGGAGAATTTGAGAAAAATTACAAATTATTCCTTACTGCTCTCAAGAAAATTAAAAATAGAAAAAAGATATCAAGAAAAGATTATTCAACAATAGATACTGTAGTATATACCATCCAACAATCTTTAGGGGTTGGCATGGATTTTCTATGCAATCCCAACAGCGCCAGGAAACACGTTGGCAATAGATTTGAAGAATTAATTCGTAATATTGTTTCTCAAGCAGGAATTACAAATGATAAAGTTGTGTTCAAAATTCCTTATCCATCAAAGGAAGGTGAAAAATTATATTCCTGCGAAACAGATATAATTCTGTCTCCTCATGAAAGAGTAAAATCGAATCTGAAAACCATAAACGAGGATGAAATTGTAATCTCTTTGAAAACAACATCAAAGGACAGGATGGGGAAAATATTTCTTGATAAACTTCTTATGCAGAAATTCGCTGAGCATCCTGTAAAAGTAGTTGGGATATTTCTGAATGATGTTCAGAGGAAAGAAACAAAAAAAATCAGTTATACTTTTGTCTCCGGTTTGTTTATGGTATATACAAAATTTTTAATCAGGCTTGAAGGTGTATATTTTGTTGATCCTCCCCCAATCACCAAAGGTGTTCCTTACAATGAACACATTTCTCCATTTTCAAAATTTATTGCCGATGATGTTTGGAAGTTGTTAGCCTCTTAATTTTATTCTTCTTTCAAACACCTCTGCTTCTTCTTCATTGTTAGCTATTCTGTCAATATGTTGCCTGTCCTGCAATCTTCGCTTTATAATGGCGCAATAATTGATATCTGTCTCAGTCCCAATCCATTTACGATTAAAAGCTTCCGCAACTGCATATGTTGTTCCTGAACCTCCAAAAGGGTCAACGACCAATCCGCCTGGGTTTGATGAAGCGAGAATACATTTCCTAACCAACTCAATAGGTTTCTGCGTTGGGTGCTTTTCTCTTTCCCATGAATTATTGGTCAAGGTAGGTATTTCAAAAACATCTTTTGGTTTAGCTCCTTTTGGGTGCGGTGTCCAAACATAGTTTTTGCCATTTCCATATTGTGAGGTTTTTGCTTGGGGATGCTTAGGGTATTTCAATGTATGAGCGTTGTATGGGACTCGTACTTCATCTACATTAAATATAATTTTTTTACTTTTCCTGAAGTGGAGCAAACTCTCATGGGAACGCCCCCAATCATTACCTAAGTTTGCCTTATTACGATAATACCAAACCAGCCATTTGCACCCTTTAAAAAGGCTACTCGCAGCCCATTTCAAATCAGCTAATATTTCAGAAAAACCGCAAATATATAGGCTTCCCTTTGATTCAAGGATTCTATGCGCTTCTCTTATCCACTCCAAGCTCCAATCTACATACTCTTTTTGAGATTCAAAAGAATCCCATTCTGCCTTTTTAATATTGTAGGGGGGATCGGCAAATATAAGTTGTACAGATGAAGTTTCTATTGTTTTTAAGAAATTGATAACATCTTCATTGAATAATTTGCCTAAATTTGTTTCGAAAAAAGGTTCAGTTTTATATTGTAACTTTTTGGCATAATCTGTTAAATATAGTTGTTGAAGTTCCTTGACGACAGATTCAATCTGTTCATCGCTATAAACTCGGTAGTTGTTTATTGGGTGCCTTTGGGAAGGAAATTTGCCGGTTTTATCCCATCTTCTTAAGGTTTCAGCACTAACGCCAATTTTTTTCGCAGCTTGGCCAACTGTTATGTATTTTTCCATGGCAATATTTCAAAGTCTAAAGGATTAATAACATTAAACAACCTTAAACATACAAACCTTATACAAAACCTTGACATTAGGTGTCAAACATTTTTTTAAGTATTATTCATATTAATTGTAAATAAGATATATTCTATTGAAATTATTCTTTAAGAACCGAACAAGGCGTTTCACTTGACCGCAACCGCCGGGGCTTATATAGTTTTGTTCCGATTAATATTACCGGAATGTTTCCTAATATTTTTCCTTTTGCGGCAAGTGAACTTGGCCGTTATATTTAATAGTCCCAAAAATATCTTGCATTTTGTTCTAACAGTGCTTACAATGTATTACATCAAAATACATTGGAGGTGACGTATGAGCACAGCAATTTCAGTAAGAATACCAGACCAACTCGCATCAAAACTAACTGAAATTTCAAAGGAAACAGAAAGGCCAAAATCTTTTCACATCCAAAAAGCTCTGGAAGCCTATTTAACCGAACTCGCCGACATTCAGGTAGCCATTGATCGATTACACGATACATCTGACTCTGTTATTTCCATCGAAGATATGAGGAAAGAGCTTGAGCTATAAAATTGCGTTCAAAAAGTCCGTCTCCCGAGACCTGAAGAAATTAAGCAAAGATGATGCGGAAAGAATTCTGGATAAAATAGAGCAGGATCTACCTGAAAAAGCGGATACTTTTCCTCTATTAAAAGGCAAATTCGCAGGCTTGCGGAAGTTTAGAATCGGTGACTATCGAGTCATTTACACTATTATTGAAAACACGGCTCTTGTTCTAAGGATTAGCCATAGGCGGAATGCCTACAGATAAAATATAATCAGTCGTTCCACTCGGACGGCGGAGATCCTCGTCCTATTTGAAATATTTTGCTTGAGATATATCTGTCACTTTTAAAATTAAATGCCTATCTACTTTACTCCTAATGCCAAAAGGGTTTAGGGGACGTCCCTTATTACTACATAGGTTTCAACCGCGAGTGTCAGCGCTTAACACGTCTGCACCAAACCCGCCAGAGGCGGACAAGCATCTATAGAAATTAACTGATTTATCAAAGGGGTTTAGGGGATGTCCTTATTACTCTTATTACTTATTATTATTACTACATGGAAATTGTAGCCGGTGAAAGTGCGTGCTATACGCTCCTGGCTTTTATATGTTTAAAGATGGAGTTACATTGGAGATCGAACCCTATTGGAAAAGTGCGTAACAACTTGCCATTCTTTAAAGAAATGGCCGTCGACCAGGCTGTTTTAAATTTTACACAAAACACTTGACACTACCAATATACGGATTAGGTTAAGCTTTTTACCTTATGAACATTCTATTGATTGAAATTAATCCTTTTGCGCCCACAATGACCCCTATTTCCTTGGGTTACATTGCTGCGTTTCTTGAATCTAAGGGGTTCCGGACCAAGATATTGATTGTGGGGCAGGATACGTCTTTGTCCCGTTCGGGTTTTCATGAGCTTATCACCGGTTTTCAACCGGCCCTGGTGGGTTTGACCGCCTACCAGAGAACCATGCTTTATGTAAGAGGCTTTGCCAACCTTATAAAGTCCATGAACAATAATATAAAGGTAGCCATCGGGGGGCCACAGGCGACCTTCATGCCTTCTGCCGCCTTTAAAGAGCTTTCGGATATTGATTACATCTGTCGGTCCTCGGGTGAATTAACGTTGCTAAAAGTCGCACAGGCCATCAAAAACCGGACCCCGTTTTCGGATCTTGCGGGCGTAAGTTACAAGGACCCCCAAGGCGTTGTCTTTGACACCTCGGGGATTGAGGACGTTACAGAGTTAGATCATTATCCTTCTCCATATTTGAATGATATTTTTGACTATTCTCGTATGAACGAGGCCATCATGCTGACCTCTCGCGGATGTCCTTATCACTGTATCTACTGTTATACGCCCCATGCTTTTAAGCACAAAATAACCTTTCATTCGGTTGACCGGGTGATGGCGGAAATTAAATGGGTAACCAAAAAAGGGGTCAATAGACTTTGGTTTGCCGATCCGAATATCTCATGTAAACTCAACCGGCTTATCGAAATTTTTGATAGTATTTTGACACAAGGCATTGAGGTGAAGATGTGGGTTCAGACCCGGGTGGACCTGGTAACTCCCGAGTTGATGAAGATGATGAAACGGGCCGGGGTCGGTGTTATTGCCTTCGGACTCGAGTCGGCTTCTGAACGTGTATTAACAAGGCTTGGCAAGAAGATAAACACGGAACAGGTGGCCGAAGCGATCCGGCTGGCCCAGGCCCAGGACATAGAGGTTGAACTTTTTACCTTGTTTGGTCTGCCTTACGAAACTTTTGAGGATGCGGTGAAAACACTTGAGTTTGTGAAAAAAAACAACGTCAAGATTATGGGGAATACCAATTCACAGCAGATGCAAATCTATTTCGGAACACACCTGGCCGGACATTACAAGGATTACCATATACGACCGTTGCAAAACAGCCGTCCGGCATATATGTCGATTGGATCTCATTACGAAACCGAAACCTTTGGGATCGATGAGGTTCAAAAGATTAAAAATATGTGGCGGGCGCATTCTCTTGACGGAGGAAAGCGGATCGTATCGTGATAATATAACAAGCAACGGATGATGATCAAATCCGCCATACAAAAAATATACCTGGTCCTGTCCAAACAGCATAATAAGGCGGACCTCGATCCGCTTTGTCGGTTATTGTCGGGCCTGTTTTCCCATGTAAACCTGACATCGAATCTTTATCTTGTTGCCGGGAATCTGTCCGAAAGTATGCCCCGGATTGAACGGATTCAGAAAGAAGTCGGTAAATTTCTCAAAACCAACCTGTTTGCCCGGCTTTATCTTCATTTTGTCCATTCAGCACCCCTGACAACCGCCAAGGAAATTGATTATTATTTTCGTTATTATTACCAGCCCTTGAAAAGAGGGTCCGGTGAATTTGACAGAGAGGGCTTCATACATCAGGAAGTGCCCAGACTTATATTGCTGCCGGTTTATGTCCCGGATAGCCGGGTTGAGTCCGACTCACTGATCGGGCTTTTTAATACGCTTAAAAGCGTTTTTATGTTGCCCTGTCTTTACCTGGACGGGAACACCTTTTTTCTGGCACAAGATGAAGATCTTATGACCTGCACGGAAAAGGTGTATTTTGGTAAAGGCGGCTCCAGAGAGCTCGATGAAATCGCATGCCATCTGTTTTATCAAGATCTTCTTGATGAGTCATTGGCTAATTTGGCCGCTAAAGCTGTATTTATGTCCGCCCCATGTCCGGCTTCGCTCATTGTCTCGGCAAAAGACGGGAAGATTTATTGTTGTATGGATGCATTTCGCAAGAACGAAAGCCTGACCGATGGTTACGGAAAAAGCGCGGATGAACTCATGGAACTTTTTTATGAGCACGATAATTCGAAAAGAGATTGCCTGGAGTGCAGACGCCGCACAGTTGAAGTTTTTGCAAATTTGCCCGTATCGGAAACCAAAAAACAAAATATTGGCGCCTTGCTTTCTCATTTGGAAGCATCGCGTGTCAAAAGTGTCCCCCAAGATTCAGGTTCTAAGTAGTGTCCATTCATAAATGGCCTTGAGACCTTTGAAAAACGCCCCCTTTTGCCCAATCCCGGCGTCAGGCTCAAATTTTAACCCGCCACCGAACTTTGGCGGATTAATCCTCGAAATACTCAATGTATGTCTGTGCTTAAAATTTTCGCCTTTCTTGGGCTTGAACTAAATTGAACGTTTTTCAATGGTCTCGTCTTTTTGATTGCCCAGCCCAATGGAATTTATCTTTCTTTTTATTCCATCGGGGTTAAATCCCATTCTTCCCAAAATTGGCTTTGAATTGTTTAGTAATTTATAGGATTCCAGACAGTTATAAGAAAGCTTCTTTTGGATACGAAACATTAGGGTCGTGTGGAAGTCACTTTTATTGAAAATTAAAAGATTTCGTGAGATTTTCAAAGAACTTTTCTTTTGTTCAAATTGTTCAAAACTCGGTATTATTCAGGATCTATTTAAAATAATTAAAAAAAGAATGCGTTCAAAAAAGGATATGATTTTGAATGGTTAGCGGCTAATATTGAAGAATAGTCAATTAAATCAGGGAGATATGTTTTGTTAATAACTTGTTGATAATGTACGGCTGAAACGCTCTCATTCAGTTTGACATTATTGAAATTGAACTTCTAGTTAGATCTAACCTGTATTCAGAAAATTTTAAAAATTCATAAGATTTTCTGCCTTCATAAACAAGTTCCATTATTCCAATTGGGGCGAAGCCCCTAAGTCGTTCATTGATAAAGAAAAAAACCAAAAAACCCATAAATTTCGGGAGATACATTATGGAACCTGTATGCATTTTGATACCATTATTAATTTTGCTGGGTGGATGTTATTTGTGGTATAAAACTTTTTTCTAATACAGCATCTGTTCTCCTACTTCTTTAATTGCCCTGTAATAGATCTCTTTTCCTGAAGTAGGTTATCCGCCTTCCTTAATGCCTCTGTAAAACGTTCTCTTTTGACCCATTCCGGTATCAGGTGGTACCTTCCGGCAATGGCGGGGTAGTCCTCAAAATAAAATACCGGGACAACGTTGGAAGCCTGTGCCGGTGGGGTTAAAACCTTGACATATCACAATGTAGTATTATTGTAGAAATAGATTAGATGTTCTGATCTAATCTCCTTTCATTCGGCGGTTCATCCTGCTGTGAACCGCCACTTTATAAAAGCCCCTGGCATCCCCCAGCCAGGGGCTTTCTTAGTTGCACCTATCCGAGAACGCCGCCGGGGACCAAAAGATGCCGTTTATGGATGGACACTAGGTAGTGTTTTTCGAGGTCCTAGAAAGGGATGTCGTCATCCTGTTTGTCCGGAAATGGCGGTGTCGAGGATTCCCGAGTCTGTGACGGTCCGGGCGGTCTGTATGTATCGGCGGAATCCCTGGACCCGAGAAACTGTACATCGGATGCAACAATTTCAGTGGTATATCGGGTAACCCCGTCTTTTTCCCACGACCGGGTCTGTAGTTTGCCTTCTATGTAAACCTGCCTCCCCTTTGAAAGATATTCGCCACATATCTCACCCAGTTTTCGCCAGGCAACGATGCGATGCCATTCGGTGCGCTCTCTCTTTTCATTCGTTGCTTTATCCGTCCATTCGTCGGACGTTGCTATGCTGAAATTAGCAACGGCAGTTCCGTCCGGTGTATAACGAACTTCAGGGTCATTTCCCAAACGACCGATCAGGATGACTTTATTGATTCCTGCCATGTTGTACCTCCATTCTTTTGAGACCTTGGATTAATACGTTATTACCTGAATCTTGGATGAAAATTAATGAGAGTTTTTAAACGACTGAGTTGAATCGGGTTTAAACAATATCATAGAATCATA
>JAFDHQ010000126.1 GCA_019308685.1 Deltaproteobacteria bacterium | reverse complement strand
TTGATAATATGTTAAAAACACTTGCTTTGACGCTTACATTATCCGGGAATATAATTCGCCTCAATATAAAGAAACTATAATGGCCAGTATAATCAGAACGGATCTTAACCGGATTTCTAAACAGGTAAAACACTTCCATTTTGGGAAGATAAGGCTGCGAAGGAAGGATAGGATTCCTTTCAAGCCAAACGTGAAGGCCTTCCTTGTGGGAAGGCCTGTTGACATTCGCCTTGATTAAGCTAATTGAAATTTTAATATATTAGAATAAAAAAAAATTGTCAATATCTAATGTTCGATGTTTAGACAAATTCAATATGTTCGTCTAATTTTTTCCCTTTAAATTTTTAAAACAAATTATCCCCTCATAGGCAAATCAAAGCAATATATCTTGCACGATATTTTTTTTATTATCCAAAAAATATATTGAAAACGTTTTTTTATTCTGTTAGAAACATTTTTTCATACTTTTTTATTGGAAAAATCCTCATATCTTAAACCGGATCAGAACATTTTCTTTATCTTCACCTACTTATAGAATTTCCAAGTCATTGGCATTGAAAATGGATTTAAAGCGGCATAAAAGTTTTTTTAGTGAATAATAGATTTGATTAATTCATAGTAAGTCTAATTCATATTACCAAACCGCCATACTTTATTCATGAAATATCCGGTTAGGGAGGTAAGTCTATGGAAAATATTGCAAGTTTTGATTTGGGCAGAATGAGGCTTTCAGGCAACCAGGCCATCGCCCGCGGAGTCTTAGAGGCGGGTGTACGAGTGACCACGGGTTACCCCGGAGCACCCATTTCGGATCTCCAGGGGAGTTTCGAGCAACTGGCGGGGAATATCCCCAAAAGAAACCCTTTCACCATTCGGGTGGGTGAAATGTTGGATCAAACCGGTTACCAGCTTGCCGCTCACTGGGGAACGACCACCAACGAAGACAACGCTGCGGCGCTGGCACTGGGGGCCGTAATTTGTAAAGGGGATTTTAAAAAGCGAGAGTTCCTTACCAAAGAAGAATGGGACCTGGTTTATGGCGATACAGTATTTGCCAAAGACAAGGAAAAGCGAATTCCCGTAGGCTCACGAGTGATGTGTTCGTTTAAGCACCTGGGTGCAAATACTGCAGCGGATGCGCTTCGGGTTGCGGTTAATGTTGTTCCGTATACCGGGGGCTTGGGTATTGCCTCAGGGGATGACCGTCAGGGCACATCCTCACAAACCATGCAGGACAATAAGGTCCTCTTCGGATTTCATTTTAGAATTCCTACCCTGGAACTTCACTCCCCCAGCACCGCCCACATCACCGTCAAGAACTGCTATCGCCTCTTCGAGGAATTGGGTGTTCCGTTTGCGGTAATCATGAACTATGATCTTTCCTACCGGGAGGTTTCCGTGGACCCGGTGGTGGAGCTGGACATGGAGGCGAATCATCGGCGCAAGGGCTTCACAAGAGACCCCAAACATTTGGTTACCATCGGCCCCCACATCCGCCCCAGAGAAAGAAAATTTCATTCAAAACTAATGCCTTTGTTCAAACAAAAGATTATAGAAAATTTCGAGTTTCTGGGAAACCGGGTGTCGGAATACGGTGCTGAATCCAAGGTCATGATTATAGTGAACGGTCCCTTCAGGGAGGACTTTCGCCTGGTGGATGACGACCCGGATCTGAGGGACCGTCTTTTAAAAAAATACGGGGATGTTTTAGTAATAGAGAGCGACCTTGTATTTCCCCAACCGGGCGCCCTTTATGAGGATCTGGTTTCAAAGCACCCCATCGAAAAAATCTATGTATTCGAAGAGGGCTACGGGCGGGTAATATACCTTCAACTCTTAGATATTGTAAACCGGCGGGACCTCGAAGTAAAAGTTTTGGACCGCGGCATTCCTTACGAACCCAGGATATACGAGCGGTTTTCCTATATCGATCATATTTTGAATGTTTGAAGGGAGGTACGAACATGGCTTCCAAGAAACACCCGACGCCAAAGAACAAAGCAACGGATGAAATAACCTACCTGCGACCGGTTTCCAACTGTTCGGGCTGCGGGGACACCAAGGTGTCATGGTCTGTGCGTGAGGGCATGCGACGGTTTAACCGGCAGTTGAAACTTAAAGGCAAAGACAGGTATGAACTTATCTATGCGGCGGACAGAGGATGCGGCAATCTTCAGGGCTACCACGCTTACGGCATAGTGGATGCAATCTTTTGTATGGGTACCGGCGCCATCGTCGGTGACGGAATCAAAGAAAGCTGCTCCGAAAAACAGATTGTGGTGACCGCATCAGGAGACGGCGCTTACAATTTTAATATCAGCGGTATCAAATTCGCCGCCAAAAACAAAAAGTTCGGCGCCATTAACGTCATCTATAACAACTACAACATCCGGATGACCGGCGGCCAGATTCCCCTTGAGGTGGACTTCGATAAAGAAGGTCCGGCCTTAGGCTTTGAGGTAATCCATATAAACCCATACCGTGTGGATGACAACGCCGAGCTCTTTAATGTGCTTTACCACCGGTATCTCAACAAAGAAAAAATAATGGTGGTGGCAGACGGGGTCTGCGTGCTGGACATGGGAAAAACTGCCAAGGATTCTGGTATCCGAATGGGTCATTTTATAAGGTCCGATGAGTGCCTGGATCTTAAGTTTGCCAGAAAAAGAGCGCGCGTGGCCCAGGAGGAGCCTGAAAAACTCAAGGATTTACCCAAGTTCAAATGCCGGCTTTGCGGCATCGGGCTCAGGTGCCATGCGCTTCTCGACAACGACCCCGGCAAATGCTTCGGTTGCGGGGCGTGTATCCAGTTTCCCTGCCCGGTTGGCGCTTTGAGTTTCGAGGGCCCAAGCTTTTCGACTTCAATCAGCATCGACGAACTAAAAAAGACTTAGGAGGAAGGCATGGCTAAAGAAAAACAGTTAACCATCACCAATCCATCCATCGGCGGTTCCGGCTACCTCACACTGTCAAATATTCAGGCGGACGCAGCAATTGAAGCGGGTTTTCATGCAGCCATTCACCAGTGCCGGGGGCTGGCTCAGGCCGGCGGTCCACTTTGCGTGGATGTCATGATTCGTGAACATGAAGTCAAGGGCTCGGTGCCCCATTCCGTGGACTATGTCAACGGGTTCGATCTTTCCGAGGCCTGGCGGGCCGTCTATACGGCGGGAGACTTTAAAAAATCCTTTCCCAGAGGGCTCACGGTCGTGGCCGATTTCTATGTGGAGGAGCCGATTTTGGTTACTGCCAGCCGCAAAGGCCCGAGATATCTTACTCGAGATGAGTATCTTAAACGGTTTGAGGAAGTCATCGACCAAGGCAATGACCTGAGACTGGTGTTTTATGGGTTTAAGAAACATAAGTTTCTTAAGATTTTGAAGGGTCCTTTCTCACTGGGAGTTATCGCGGCAGATCTTAAGATAAGAAAGGACGATCGATTTATAACCCTGACCAAAAAAGCAGCCATACAGGGAATACTCAATAATGTGCCTCAAATGAAGGACCCTGCCACCACCGCCAAGATAAGGAGACTCAATCAAAACGTTTTTGAAACCGGATACGCGGCCAGGAAGGAGTTTGCCGGATCACAGGATGAGAGAATCATCCTAATTTAACCATCACTTCTTAATAAAGAATTTATCTTGTTTTTATAACACTTAAAAATTAGGAGGGTGTTATGACATGTGATAATAGATGCGAAATTGTGGAGTGGAAGGCATCAAATCCCCATTTGGTACAAGAAGTTGCGTCTCCAAATGTTACTATTGACGGTGCCCGGCTTTTAGCAATGGCCACGGACCAAATAATTAAAGAAAATACAATCAGCACCGCTACAGGATGTTCCAGCGGATGTGAATGTATCCCCATTGGAGACCCGGAGCGGGTATGGAGTGGAGACAGGTATAGAAAAACAGTCATCACCGGAAAATCATCTGACGGGGGCGAATGGAAAGCAGAATTCTTATTCAAATTGAATTTGACAAAATTCAGATACTCCGGCGAGTGTGTGCCGATTCAACAACATATTGAACCCATTCATGTCGACATTGAGCCCATGCCGTAATAAAATCCAACCCCAAAAGATTACGATCAAATAAATCTCAACAGACTAAAGTCGTTTGTTAATTCATAGACCTCAAATGTACAATCCTTAGGGTTCGCGCAAAAATAACTTCGCAGAATTGGCGCTCAGATTTGGTCCAGATTTGGCTGATCCGAAAGAGCAAAACCACAGGAATAGCGCGCTATGCCTGTCGGAGATCCCGTGATGTTTTCGGGGAGGTTGAAAACTCGCTCGGGCCTTACCGGAAACCAAAATCTACCATTTATGGAGGGACACTAGTTAAAGCACAATATATTGTAGTTTTTTTTTGCTTGACATACAAAAAATAAAGATTATACTTTGGGCTCAAATTGTAACTCCATAAGCACAGACATTGACAAGCAGTTAACAAACTGAGAGATATTTATGATGGATAAAAAATTAACCCTACAGCTTTTATCAATAGGATTTGTGAAATCTCTATTCATTTCTATAATGATTGTGGGTGTATGTGTTGCATCCTCATATAATAGCGGCAAGGCAGCCGGGATTCTTAATAAAATGTCGGCGATTTCAAAGGCAGCGAACTCCCGATCTCTGATAGCGGAATACGGTTATACCCACACGGAATACAGGCTATCATACATTGGCCGTAAGGACGCCGAACGCCTCTTACACCCGATAGTTATTCAAGCGGCCGGTCGCTACCAGGTTGATCCTGCTTTAGTAAAGGCGATCATTATGGCGGAGTCCGGATATAATGCCAAAGCAATTTCCAAAAGAGGGGCAAAAGGCCTTATGCAGTTGATGCCGACAACCGCCCAGGCGCTGGGTGTGGAGGATATTTTCAATCCCAAGCAAAACATTAGTGGTGGGGTTCGTTATTTCAAACAGCTTGTTAACCAATTCAACGGAGACGTCAAACTGGCTCTTGCGGCATACAACGCCGGGAGCAGAAACGTAAGAAATTATCAGGGAGTTCCGCCTTTCAAGGCAACCCGGTACTATATCAAAAAGGTCTTTAAATATTATCAGATTTACAAGGACCAGATGATGGGTGAAATGGACAGAGCTTAACCTGATTTACTCATAAATGATTTTTGACGGTCTCGTAAAAGTCCAACTTCTGCGTTGTGCTGCATTTCGCAATCATTCAACGTACGATAAGTACGCCTCATGATTACAAAATTTGCACGCCTTGAATTTAAACTTTTTACAAAACCGTCTAAATCGGACTTTTTACGAGTTCATCATTTTTAGGGTGACAATAAAAAAGCCCGACTGTTAAAATCGGGCTTTTTGTTTTTTGGCGGAGAGAGAGGGATTCGAACCCTCGGAGGAACTTTCGCCCCTCACTCGCTTAGCAGGCGAGCGCCTTCAGCCGACTCGGCCATCTCTCCAATTAAACTTAAATGGCGGAGGGAGTAGGATTCGAACCCACGGAGCTGTTACACTCAACGGTTTTCAAGACCGCCGCTTTCGACCACTCAGCCATCCCTCCGGGTAACTTGAATTTTTAATTATCATTTTGCAAATTACAGGTCAATATTTTTGTTATTGTTAGTTGACATGACCTGTTTTTTATGATTTCCGACAAAATATTAGTTCTTTAGTTGTAAATTTTGTCTTACTCCGCTTGGCAGGAAGGCGGGCTTGCCCGGATTATGTACTAATTTTTTGATGAATTTGGCTTTTTGCAAATTGATCAAAGACGAATTGTATAAGGAATTCGACTATGAAACAAAAATATTTAGTTTTAAAAAACAATGAAAAAAATAAACTTATAATCAGAGAATTTGCCGAGCTGGATAAAGAAATGTTTTCATTTCTCTGTGAGGAGACATTTGACGATGAATCTGTAAAGTCAGCAATTGCCAAAGGAAAAGAGGCTCTTATCAAGACATTGAGGACTAAAAATTTGTTTCCGATCGGCGTATACGCAAAAGAAATAGCCGCAGCAGTTACAAATATGTATGAAAACGAAAATGATCAATCCGTTGAGCTGGTTTTTGACGACCACGATCTTATGAAAAAAGAACCGAAAGAGCCGACCGCTGAAAATGACATTGAAGACGAAGTTGTCGAAATTGATGAACTGCTTGAAGATGATTCCCCTGAACCGGATTATGATGTCAAAAGCAATATAGAAAATATTGCGCATTCTCTAAAAATCGATAATGAGTCAACAAACAGCAAAAATAATGATTAGCCCCAAACTTTAATAAAATAATTTTCTGATTGAAAGTTCAGGATTCTTTAAGCTATGAGACCTCAAAACAATATTTCAAGCCGTTAACGGGACTCAAAGCCAAGAAAGTTAAAAATTTTAACCACTCTTTTGGATCACAGCAGCGAAAGTAAGATGTCTCGCCCTTTTATTCCGGATCTTATGCTGCCCATATCTGACAATCCCATGCCCGCCGGTCTGCTGATGAAAAAATATTTTCAAACCGCCCTTCAAATCTTTTTTCTATTATTATTTGCCGGATGCAGCTTCCAAAAACAAGTCACCTTTTCAGGTAAAACCATGGGAACAACCTATCATATTACCGTTGTGACCGGGTTTTTTAAAAACACAAAAGCACTCAAAGACAAAATTGACAAGCGTCTTGATGAGATCAACAGAAGTATGTCCACATATAGAAAAGACAGTGAAATAAGCCGGTTTAATACATTAAAGCAAGCCGGAAAAAAGTTTTATATATCGGACGATTTTTCTAATGTCATGACAGTTGCGCAACACATATACAAATTAACCGGGGGAGCATGGGACGGCACCGTCGCACCGCTGGTAAATCTTTGGGGTTTCGGTAATTCTGGAAATAAAAAAAGAATTCCGACACAATCAGAAATAGATACGCTTTTAACGGATATCGGATTCAATAATATTGAAATGTCAGCCAACCACTATCTTGTCAAAAGAAAGGCGTTTATATCACTCGATTTTGCTTCTATTGCAAAAGGTTATGCTGTGGATCAGATTGCAGCGCTTATCCGAACAAACCAAACAAATAACTTTCTGATTGAAATCGGAGGCGAAGTGTTCGCTGCAGGATTCCGAAAAGACGGTAAAAACTGGAGAATCGGAATTAACAGACCCGAGGGAAATGCACCTTTTGATCAGGTGTATAAGGTCGTGGTCTTACATAACAAAGGCTTTGCAACAAGTGGCGATTACAGAAATTATTTCGAATGTCAGGGGAAACGCTTTTCCCACATACTTGACCCGAGAAACGGATATCCGATAAACAATGGGGTTGTAAGTGTCTCAATTGTGGCGGACACTTGCACATTTGCAGACGGGCTAGCCACTGCGGTTATGGTTCTGGGTCATATAAAAGGACTTGAACTGGTTAACAGTCTCGACAACACGGAATGTTTAATCGTTGTTCAGGCACATAACGGAACCCTGACCAATTTCTATTCAAAAGGTTTTATATCGCAAAAAAATGGATGATTCATGGATTAAGCGGTAACCGCATTTGATTCCCGTGCAGCCTATCGACGGCGTAGAGCGTTCTCTCTGTATTGAGATTCAAATGCCCTTGCACTGTTCACGGATCGAAAATATATTGACATAAAAAGAAGGGTACTGTACTTTCCTTCTGTTAATCTATTATTTAAACAGGTTATACAATTTCTGAGTAACATCTCAACAAATTATGGATCCGGCTCAATATGATTTTTTCATGCACCAGAACTAATTGAGAAGTTACATTTCTGAGACGTTTAATTTTTAAACCATGATATCAAAAGAAAGGTGAATAGCGTGGAAATCGCAGTATTGTTAAAACAGGTTCCGGCAACAGAATCCTTAATCGAGATCACCGACGACGGCATATCCATAAAGACCGATGACATCAAGTGGGTCATCAACCCCTATGACGAATTTGCGGTTGAAGAAGCACTTCAAATAAAGGAGGCTCATGGCGGCTCGGTGACCATCATTTCCGTGGGACCGGAAAAAACCACCGAAGCCATAAGAACCGCTCTTGCAATGGGTGCCGATAAGGGGATACTGATCAATGATCCAGCCGCTGAAGGGTGCGATGGTTTAAGTACGGCACGAATTTTGGCAGCAGTGTTGAAGGAAACCCCTTTTGACTTGATCATTGCAGGTCAGCGGGCTGTTGATGATGACAACTTTCAAGTGGGACCGGCTGTAGCAGAATTTTTAGGAATTCCAAATATTTCCATGGTTATTAAGCAAGAAATCATTGATGCTAAGATTAGATGCCATGGGACAATTGATGGGGGGACCGTCATCCTGGAAGCACCGCTGCCCGCTCTTTTTACGACTCAGCGCGGACTGAACGAGCCTCGCTATGCTTCTCTACCGGGAATCATGAAAGCAAAAAAGAAGCCCATCGATATTAAAACCCTGGCAGACATTGGACTTGAGGCTGACCGGATCGGAAAACCGCTGACAAGAATCGTGGCCATGCAAATTCCCCCGGAGCGAAAAGGCGGAAGGATGATAACCGGTGACTCTGCACAGGCAAAAGCTGTAGAGCTCGTCAGAATCTTGCATGAAGAAGCTAAGGTCATTTAATAGTGTCCGTCCATAAACGGCATCTTTTGGCCACCGGCGGCGTTCTCGCTCGGTTTCAATCCTCGAAATAGCGCACTATGTCTGCGGTTGAAAACTCGCTCGGGCCTTGCCGGAAACCAAAATCTACCATTTCTGGATGGACATTAACTAAGGAGATAACTATGTCACAAGGTGTACTGGCAATAGCAGAACAAATAGAAGGAGTTTTCAGAAAAGTCACTTACGAAGCATTAAGTGAGGGGAGACGAATCGCCGACCGTCTAAATTGTGATCTTACCGCCATTATTTTAGGAGCAGACCTTGATAATATCTCAAAAGAACTGGGTCAATACGGAGCAGACAGAATAATTGTCGCCCAAAGCCCTACCCTTTCCGAGTATCTGACCGATGCCTATACCACTGTAATTGCGGATTACATAAACAAAGAAAATCCGGCCGTCGTTATTCTGGGTGCATCCACGCAAGGCAAAGACTTGTCTGCACGTCTTAGCGCTCGACTGAATGCCCCTCTGGCTATGGATTGTGTGGCCATTCGTTTCGAGGAAAATAATATCATCGCAACACGTCCCATGTACGGAGGCAAAATCCTGGCAGACATAGCGCTTGATGGAAATCCTCAGATCTTGGCAATTCGACCCAATGCAATGACCATTACAAACACTGCCGGAGCCGGATCGATTGAAAAGCTTGATACGGATACCGGTAACATGGTGCTACAATTTATTGAAAAAAGTCTCGATACCGGCAAGGTCGAACTCACTGAAGCAGATACGGTTGTATCCGGCGGCAGGGGAATGGCGGGAGCCGATTTTACGGTAATAGAAGAACTGGCTCAACTGCTCGATGGTGCTGTGGGGGCATCGCGATCTGCGGTAGATGAAGGCTGGCGGCCCGCTTCAGACCAGGTTGGACAAACCGGAAAAGTTGTTTCCCCAAATCTTTACATTGCCTGCGGGATATCCGGTGCTATTCAACACCTTGCCGGAATGTCTTCATCCAAGGTTGTTGTGGCCATAAACAAGGACCCGGAAGCGCCTATCTTTTCCAAAGCTGATTTCGGCATTGAGGGCGATCTTTTTGAAATTGTGCCGTTAATCGCTGAACAAGTGAAGAAATTAAAAGGCCGAATTTAAAATATGTCTCCGGTTCCAAATCCGGGTTTAAAAAATAAATTTCCCGCTAAAGAAAAAATTTATTTTTATGCGCTTAAAGGCTGCCGAACAACTCCGGGAGCCTTTTGACGTTTAACCGGATTAATGACAATATTCTGTATACGATTCTAATGAAACTCCACATGGTAAGCTTAGGCTGTGCTAAAAATCTTGTTGACAGTGAACTCATGCTGGGCCGACTCATGAACGCGGGTTTGACCAACACTCGGGACCCCGGAGAAGCCGATATCATAATTATCAATACGTGTAGCTTTATCGAACCTGCTATAAACGAATCTATCGACACCATCCTTGCTCTGGCAAAATATAAGCACGATGGGCTCTGCCGTCGCCTCATCGTTGCCGGATGCCTCCCTGAACGTTTCAGGGAAGAAATTGTCACCGCCATTCCTGAGGTTGACCTGTTCCTGGGAACCGGCGCATTTGATAAAATTGTAGATGCTGTGGATGGATCTTTGAATTCTGTCAGGTGTTTTTTGCCGGACCCGAATTTGACAGGCTTTCCCCAACAGGAAGTTTTAAGAATACGGAGTTCTTCTTGAAGATATTGTTGCCGAAGCACGTTACTTGATCTCATCGGGGGTCAAGGAACTCATTTTGGTTGCACAGGATTCAACGGGTTATGGGCTGGACCTGTGCCCGCCGGTTTCTCTCAGCCGATTGCTTGAAAGTATTTCTGAAATATCCGAAAAAATATGGATCAGACTGTTGTACGGGCACCCGGAAACTTTAGAAGATCCAGTTATCGGAGCTATTTCCAGGCACCCAAACATATGCTCTTATTTTGACATTCCGATTCAGCATTCAAGTGACGTTGTTTTAAAAAAGATGGGTCGCAATTATACATCTTCCGACCTTCGAAGACTTTTTGACAATATCCGCTCATCTGTCTCAGATGTCGCCTTGAGGACAACCGTAATCGTGGGTTTCCCGGGAGAAACGGATAAAGATTTTGAAGCGCTTTTATCCTTCGTGAAGGACATATGTTTCGACCACCTGGGAGTCTTCATATATTCCGATTTCAAAGACCTCAGTTCTCACAAACTCCCTGACCACATTCCTGAAAAAGTTGCCAAGGATCGGTATGACAGACTCATGTCCTGCCAGTCGAAAATATCCTTGGATAATAACCAAAAATATATCGGCAACATCTATAACGTTCTCGTGGAAAATACCACCGGAGAAAATTTTTTTAACGGCCGCACATTTTTTCAGGCCCCGGACGTCGATGGCATGACATATATTCATTCCGAGCGGCTGGAAATCGGCTCATTTGTCAGTGTAAGGATTGCAGACGCATTTGAATATGACTTCACAGGAGTAGTTGTATGAGCGACACAAAGTATAAGATCCTTGCCCTGGTTAAAGATGACCTCGAAGCAATTGAAACCGCTCTCGAGGAAAACTTAAATCCGTATTTAGACTTGGTGTCACAAATCGCCAAACATATATTGTTCAGCGGCGGCAAACGCTTGAGACCTTTGCTTATGGTCCTTTCGGCCAAGATTTGCGGCTACAATGGGAACTATGACAAGACGTTCTCAACCATTTTTGAATACTTGCATGCCGCCACCCTATTGCACGATGATCTTGTGGATCAAGCAACATTGCGCAGAGGCCATCCCGTAGCTCATTCAATATGGGGCAATGCGACTGCTGTCCTTGTTGGAGATTTTCTTCTTGCCCGATCCCTTTCCATTGCCGCTAAAACCGAACTGCCTGAGGTTATCAGGATCGTTGCGGAAATTACAGAAAATATGTCCCAAGGCGAAATTCATCAACTGATGAAAAAAGGACGTTTAGACTTTACCGAAGAAGAATACATGGAAGTCATACGGCGCAAAACCGCTGTTCTTTTTCAGGGAACATGCCGGGTCAGTGCCCTGATATCAGGCGCTTCAAAGGAAAAGGAAACCGCTCTGTCGGATTACGGTTTTAACCTTGGAATCGCTTTTCAGATGGTCGATGATCTTCTCGACTATACGCTGGATAGCGATATTCTTGGAAAAGAGGTTGGAGCAGATCTCAAAGAAGGGAAACTCACGCTTCCGGTCATACATTCCCTCAAGGCCGCGAATGCAGAAGACCGGATTCAGATGGAAAAAATAATAAAAAATAAGGATTTCTCTGTCAACGATTTTAAAACATTGATCGCATTGATGGAAAAGTACGGTGGACAAGAATATACCGAAAAACTGGCAAGAGAATATATTGGAAATGCAAAGGATGCGCTGACGGTTTTTAAAAATTCAAAAACCAAAGAGATCCTTTTGATGATTGCCGATTATACTCTGACCCGCAACGTGTAACCCGTCAAATATTCCCGGAGGTGATGAAAGGATATGTCTGCACCTATTAAAACCATCATTCAATTTATTTTTGCAGTATTTTTCTTTTCAGTTGTGCTAATTTCGCCTGCTTTTGGTCAGTTAAAAAACCAGATTCCGACAAAAACGGTTAAGGTGATGGGCACGGGTAAAATAGATCGAGATAACTCTGCCAAGGCCAGACAAGAGGCAATCGCCGCCAGCCTCGTTTCAGCAGTGGGCACGGTGGCAGTGGAAGTTTTTCCTTTAGAATCGCTGATTCGAAACTTTCATGCCTTCAATGAAACGATTTATAGTAATACCCATAAATTCATCCAGGATTACAAAGTACTGGCAGAGTTTCCATCGACAAACAATTACAGGGTAATGGTGGAAGCAACCGTTTCAATCAGCACCTTGAAAAAACTCATGTCAAGCGCCGGGATTTTACTTGAACAAAAACCCTTGCCAAAAATTCTGGTTTTAATTTCGGATCAGAATCCGGAAGACCCTGAACCAAAATATTGGTGGGGACACGAGAAATATCTTTCAGAGTCTTTCTCGATAAGGGCTCTGGTTAACACCATTAAAACAAAAGGCTTCCCCATCATCGATAACCATATTATCGCTCAAAATACCCGGATTGATACCATATACGACAAACCCGATCTTAATGATATTGAAGCCATTAACCTAGGTCTCAATTCACAGGCAGAAGTAGTCATCGTCGGAAAGTCGGTTGCAAGTATATCGCCGAATATCATCGGTGAAAATATAAGGTCTTTTAAAGGGATTGTATCGGCGCGGGCAATTCGGACAGATACGGGTGCAGAAATTGCATCCACAATGCAAACCTCCATAACAGCAAATACTGATGAAAATGCCGGGGTCCGGAATGCGCTTTCAAGAGCCGGATCTCTGGCAGGAGAAGACCTTGTTTCTCAAATCGTCGATGCCTGGCAGAAACGAGAAGAACCATCCAACATTCTTGAAATCATCGTTGAAGGTACCGGCGATATTGCAAACTTTGAAAATTTCCGTCGTATTCTCAGCAAGATATCGGGGGTGAAGAATTTTCGAATAAAGGAATTGAAGCCTGATGAGGCCGTCACCATCGTCGAATTCCAGGGAACTGCCAAAGAGCTGGCGGATGACTTGATGCTCAAAACCTCTGGATTGATCGATATTAACATTTACGAAGTATCGCAGAATCGATTAAGAATAGAGCTTGTCGCCGGTTGACACTTAAAACAAAACTTCTCAAGAACATGCTGGGGCTTCACCCCGCCTGCCTTTTCAAGGCACGAGCGGGTAAGCCCAATTGGAATAATGGAAAATTAAATAATTGAGTATAAATATTCCCAATATTTTAACAATCCTCAGGATATTACTTACCCCTCTTTTTGTAATTTTCCTTCTAAGAGATATGTTTTCTTTTGCACTTCTGGTTTTTAGTATTGCAGCAGTCAGTGACGGCCTGGACGGCCTTTTGGCAAGATATTTCAACCAATATAGCGTATTGGGCGCTTATCTTGATCCCATTGCAGATAAGCTTTTGTTGGTCTCTGCTTTTGTCAGCCTGGCTGTTCTTAAAGTCATTCCCCCCTGGCTGACGGTTATTGTCATCAGTCGTGATATTATGATTGTGATCGGAATTTTAATTTTTGCAATGATCGATATACCTATTGAAATGAAACCGAGCCTCATTAGTAAATGTACTACGGTTGCCCAGTTATTCACTATCTTTTTAACCCTTCTTGACCCGCAAATTTCGGGTGCCCTCATAATTAAACGGTTGCTGTTCTGGATTACGGCCGGGTTAACTATAACTTCCGGACTTCACTATATCTATTTTGGCTTAAACGTTCTACAAAATGCCACTGGAAAAAATTAAGGAATCTATCATGTACAAAGTTATGATAAGGGATAACATGTCCCCTGTTGCGAAGGACATCCTTGAGGCAACCGGAAAAATAGAAGTTGTGGTCGATAATGACAAGGCAACGAGTGATCCTAAGGTATTATCTCAAATTATCAATGAGTTCCATGGTCTTGCGATCAGGAGCGGGACCCGGGTTACAGAACAGGTATTAAAAAACGCCGGACAGCTAAAGGTTGTTGGTCGGGCCGGTATTGGGGTTGACAATATCGATGTTCAGACGGCTACAAAAAAGGGCATTGTGGTCATGAATGCCCCAGGTGGCAATACCGTAACCACGGCGGAACATACCATATCTCTTATGTTGGCACTTGCCAGAAATATTCCCCAAGGCACGGCATCCCTTCGAGAGGGAAAATGGGAAAAGAAAAAGCTGCCGGGCGTTGAAATAACCGGAAAAACATTGGGTATCATCGGCCTTGGCCATATCGGCCGGGTGGTGGCAGATCGGGCAAAGGGTCTTAAAATGAAGGTTATCGCCGCCGATCCTTATGTCAGCAAGGAAGCTGCCAAGTCCCTTGAAGTTGAACTTGTGGCGCTGGAGAATCTTCTTGCACGTTCGGATTTTATTACGCTTCATGTGCCGCGCCTTAAGGAAACGGCGAACATGATTGATGCCGCCACAATTAATAAGATGAAACCGGGGGTCAGAATTATTAACTGTTCCAGGGGTGAAATCGTCCAGCTTGATGATCTTTACCAGGCAATCTTAAGCGGACATGTGGCCGGCGCAGCCCTTGATGTTTTTCCACAGGAGCCACCGGACCCATCATTACCCATACTGCAGCAACCCAATGTCATTTTTACGCCACATTTAGGGGCCAGCACCGGCGAAGCACAACTCAAAGTGGCGAATATAATTTCCCACCAGATTGCTGCTTATCTTTTGGACGGCATCATAACCAACGCCGTCAATTTCCCATCGGTATCCATGGAAATTATGGATCAGCTTCGTCCCCATCTCGACCTTGCCGAAAAAATGGGATCCTTGATGGGACAACTTGTCAGAAAAGTCCACGACATCACCATAAGCTACAGCGGCAGCGTATCCAGACTTGACACAAGACCACTTACCCACGCGGCTTTGAAAGGACTTCTCGGTTCTTTTACCGACAAGCCGGTAAATTACGTAAACGCACCATCC
Organism: Deltaproteobacteria bacterium; assembly: GCA_019308685.1. Classification (GTDB taxonomy): domain Bacteria; phylum Desulfobacterota; class Desulfobacteria; order Desulfobacterales; family UBA11574; genus S5133MH16. Next base: position 2,678 of record JAFDHQ010000126.1, on the reverse strand, counting down.
CTTGCTCAAAGCAAAGGGATTCATGTCCGCGAGACAATAAGCCGGACAACGTATGATTTTACCAGCCTGATTAGAGTGAGACTGGAAGATCATAAAGAGGGAATTGACGAAATCTGGGGAACAATCTATGAAAAAAAATATCCGAGACTTGTAAGAATTGGAGAAATCTACCTGGATGCAATCCCTGAAGGATGGATGATTGTTATTAATAATTTTGACAAACCCGGCGTTATCGGAAATGTGGGCACAACCCTTGGTCGGCACAACATTAACATCGGCCGTTTCCAGTTGGGAAGACGGGGTGAGCGGGCTCTGTGCCTGGTAAACATCGATACCCCGGCAGATGAAAAGGTTATTGAAGAGATAAAGCGTCTGCCGAATATCATCTCTGTCCGCCAGGTACACCTGTAAACGTCATGATGGATATTTTTCAATTACCAAAAGTGGTTTCAAAACCTTCAATCAGGTTCAAAGTCAAGGCGGGACGAGGGATTCAAACGCAGGAATATATGTAATATTTTGAGTATTGAATCCCTCGGTCCAACACAGAAACTGGGCCTGAGGGGAGGTTTTGAAAGCACTTTTAGAAAACTTCCGAACACAACTCCCCAAATACACCCAGATTTTCACAGATATGAATGCCGCCGGCCTTCATGGCCTCGATCTTTGCCTGGGCCGTACCGCTGCTCCCGCTGATAATGGCGCCGGCATGTCCCATACGCCGGCCCGGCGGCGCGGTCAGGCCGGCAACAAATCCCACCACCGGTTTTGTGACATGCTTTGCTATAAATTCGGATGCCTCTTCTTCGGCCGTTCCGCCGATCTCGCCCACCATAACCATGCCCGTGGTTTCCGGGTCCTTTTCAAAGGCATCCAGGCAGTCAATAAAATTGGTGCCGTTTACGGGATCGCCGCCAATACCCAGGCAGGTGGTCTGACCGATGCCTTGCAAGGTTAACTGGTGAACCACCTCGTAGGTCAACGTTCCGGAACGGGATACCACACCCACCGGCCCGCCGGGTTTGTGGATCGGGCCGGGCATAATCCCCACCTTACACTGGCCGGGCGTGATGATACCCGGACAATTGGGACCGATGAGACGGGACTGGAAACCCTCAAGATAATTTTTGACTTTTATCATATCCATCACCGGAATGCCTTCGGTGATGGCCACGATAAGATCCACACCTGCGTCAGCGGCCTCCATAATGGCATCGGCGGCAAATGCAGGCGGGACAAAAATCATGCTGCAGTTGGCCCCGGTCTGTGCCACCGCCTCCTTTACGGTATTGAAGACCGGAATACCGTCCATGTTTTGGCCGCCCTTGCCCGGGGTGACGCCGGCCACCACGTTCGTGCCGTAGGCCACACACTGCTGCGTGTGAAACTGACCCTCTTTGCCGGTGATGCCTTGAACCAACAGCCGTGTATTATTGTCAACAAATATACTCACTTTTCATTCCTCGCTTTTTGTCTTCCGTGCGCTGCCGTCAGCCGGCGACCATCCGGGCCACTTTCTGGGCCGCATCCTTCATATCCGCGGCGGTCGTAAGGTTAAGACCGGATTCAGCCAGAATTTTTCGCCCCTGTTCTACATTGGTCCCCTCCATCCGGATCACTACAGGCACGGTGATGCCTGTTTTTTCTGCCGCCTTGACAACTCCCTCTGCCAGCACGTCACACCGTAATATCCCACCGAAAATGTTAATCAGAATCCCCTTCACATTCTGATCTCCGAGCATGATCCTGAAACCGTTCTCAACCATCTCCGCACTGGCGCCGCCCCCCACATCCAGAAAGTTGGCCGGCTCGGCACCAGCCAGTTTAATGATGTCCATGGTGGCCATGGCCAGGCCCGCTCCGTTCACCATATTCCCCACGTTGCCGTCCAGTTTGATGTAATTGAGATGAAACTTGGAGGCCTCCACCTCCAGAGGATCCTCTTCGTCAATATCGCGATATGCCAGGATATCCTTGTGCCGATACAGGGCGTTGTCATCAAAATCCACTTTGGCGTCCAGGGCCATCACCGCATCCTCGGCCGTGATGACCAGAGGATTGATCTCCACCAACGAACAGTCGTAATCCATAAACAGTCGGTAAAGGCTTCCCAGCATGGAAACAAACGGCCGCATCACCGAAGCGGACAGATCTAATCCAAACGCCACCCGCCGGCAGTGAAAGGGCTGGATACCCACAAGAGGATCAATAAAAACCTTGATGATCTTTTCCGGGGTTTGGGCGGCAACTTCTTCAATATCCATTCCTCCGGCCCGGCTGGCCATAATAACGATCTTGGCGGTGGACCGGTCCGGAATAATGCTCAAATACAGTTCCTTTGCAATGTTGAGCCCTTGCTCAACCAAAATTTTATTGACCCGCTTGCCCTCAGGACCGGTTTGGTGGGTCACCAAATTCATCCCGATGATCTTACCGGCAATGCCGGTCACTTCATCCATGGATCCGGCAAGCTTTACCCCGCCCCCTTTGCCCCGGCCGCCCGCATGAATCTGAGCTTTAACCACCACCGGAAATCCGCCTAAACTTTCGGCAACCTGTCCGGCGTCATCCGGAGTGAACGCGACGCCGCCGTCGGGAATGGGAATGTTGTATGTTTTAAATAATTCTTTTGCCTGATATTCGTGGATCTTCATGATCCGGGTCCTCCCTTTTAAATT
>JAFDHQ010000125.1 GCA_019308685.1 Deltaproteobacteria bacterium | reverse complement strand
CTATTAGACCTCCTTTTTTTTGTCAAGATTTTTTTGGTTCATATCACCAAAAAGATATTGCAGTAAAACACACGCTGCAACGGTGGCTGTTTCGGCTCTTAAGATTCGAGGTCCTAATCCCACGGTAACAAATCCCCGGTTTCTCGCGCTTTCAATCTCCCCGGAGGTCAATCCTCCCTCCGGCCCCAGCACGGCAAAAATAGTATTCATTTGCCGGTTGGGCTTGGGCAATACCGTATTGGCTAATTTAAATTCACTTTCCCAGAATACGATTTTTAAATCGCAAGACTCGCCAAGCTTCAGCACCTCTTCATAGGATACGGTTTCACCGATTTCTATAATTCGGCCGCACTTGCACTGCTTGAGAGATTCTTTTGCTATTTTTTTCCACCGTTGGGTACGCGCTGAGATTTGCTTTTTATCGGGTCTGGAGACCGATCGTTCGGCAAAAAAAGGGATATATTTTGTTGCTCCGAGTTCGGAAAGTTGCCGGACAAGACCGTCCATTTTTTTTTCTTTTAAAAACCCCTGGGCAATAATAATCTGGACCGGAGACTCGGATGTTGAAGGAAAGCGGTCTGTTATGGATACGGTTATGCTTTCCGGAGAAAAAGCGATGATTTCAGCCCGGTATTCCATCCCTTTGCCGTCAAAAAGGCCGATCTTATCACCCGGTTTAAGGCGCAATACGGTTTTTATGTGCCGGGCATCGGAGCCGGTAATAATAGAGGTTGAACCGGATATTTCCAATGGTTCGATAAAAAAATACCGCATATCCTTTTTTATAATTCAGCCGGGTATGTTGTAAATCATTTTTTTGCGAAACCGATTGCCTATGCACATTCAGCCAAATCAAAACCAAATTTTACAAAAAAGTAAATATCTTGACACACTGTATACCCTGTGGTAATTTTTTTTGTTTATAAAGTATTTGTTTATAAGTTGCGGCACTATATGGCAAACAGGGGGTTGATATGACAGACAAAAATAATCCGGACCAAAAAATTGAAGGAGAAGATTCAACATCAGAACCGGAGATCATAGAACTCCAGGAAGAGACATTTGATGCCTCTAAAGGCGATGAGGAAATTATCGACCTTCTGGAGGATGCCGATGAACTCGAAGAAGTTGATGAAAAGGAAGCCGAAGTCTCCCAAGAGACAGATTCAAAACCAGAACCTGAGATCATAGAACTTGACGAAGAGACACTTGATGCTTCTCAGGACGACGAGGAAATTATTGACCTTCTGGAGGCTATTGATGAACCTGAAGTAGAAGATATAAAAGAAAGTGTCGTCACCGAAGAGGCAACATCAGCAGAAGAGATCATAACAGTAACCGAGGCAACGACCGATACCCCTCAAGAAATAGAAGAAATCGGTGAACCGGTTCATATAACCGCCGACATATCTCAGGAAGCAGAGGATCTTATTGATATAGAAGAAGATATTTTAGAAGAATCCAGTGAATTAGATGATGAATTCGGCAAAGACGTCGATTTTGATCAAGACCTGAGTGATGATTTTGTCGATTCTCTAGGCATGGAGATCGACGCTAAAGAAGATGTTTCGGAAGACTTGCTTGATACTGAAAAATTGTCGGATGCACAGATAGAAGCGGCTTTGGAGCGTGTTATAAAAAAGATGTTTTATGAAAAGATCGATGGTATTCTTGTTGAGATCATCGAAAAAACGGTCACACGGGAGATAGAAAGATTAAAAAGTATCCTGCTCGAAGATGCGGCGGGAAATAAAAAATAATCGTTTCTTTTCACTATAATTGCATGTTGACGGTTTAATCCGATCCCAGCAAATCAATCGAATGGTAACGCAATCGGGGATTATTCAATAATCCCCTTTTCAATTTTTTACCTGTATCCGGAAGGGGCGTTTTGCAAAGCTATTCATTTAGGGAACTTCGCCCCGGATTGAATAATGGAGTAATGTGATATGAGTTCCAATCTTCTTAACAAAGGTTATGAACCCCATGATGTGGAAAAACGTTGGTACGATTACTGGGAAAAAGAATTGCTGTTTGCGGCAGACGAGGAAAAAAACAATCAAAAATGCTATTCCATTGTAATCCCTCCGCCCAATGTCACCGGCGTTCTTCACATGGGTCACGCGCTGAATAATACATTGCAGGATATTCTCTGCCGATACCGGAGATTATGTGGCGATAACGTGCTGTGGATGCCCGGTACCGATCATGCAGGAATCGCCACACAGAATGTTGTGGAAAAAAAACTCGCCGACGAAGGTAAGGATCGCCATCAGGTCGGCAGGAAAAAGTTCATAGAGGCGGTTTGGAAATGGCGCAGTGAATATGGCAGCGCCATCATTAATCAACTCAAGCGCCTTGGCGCTTCATGTGACTGGGACCGTGAACGTTTTACCATGGATGAGGGGCTTTCAAGAGCCGTACGCAAAGTTTTTGTAAACCTGTACAGGGAAGGTCTCATTTACCGGGACAATTACATTATTAACTGGTGCCACCGCTGCCATACGGCGCTTGCCGATCTTGAGGTCGAACATGAAGCGCATGATGGTCATCTGTATCATGTACGGTATCCTTTTACGGATGGAAAAGGAGGTGTGGTTGTTGCAACGACCCGGCCCGAAACCATGTTAGGAGATACGGCCGTGGCGGTAAATCCAAACGATGAGCGCTACCAGGGTATGGAGTCCCTTCAGGTGATCCTTCCCCTTATGAACAGAACCATTCCAATCATTAAAGACACATATGTGGACATGTCCTTTGGAACTGGGGCGTTAAAGATTACCCCCGCGCATGACCCCAATGACTTTGAGATCGGAAACCACCACAACCTGAAACGTATAAAAGTTATCGGTGATGACGGCAACATGACATCAAAAGCCGGCCGTTTCCAGGGGCTTGATCGATTTGAATGCAGGAAAGCTGTAGTTAACGCACTTAAACAAGAGGGGCTTCTTGAAAAGATCGAGCCGTATCAGCATAGCATCGGCCACTGTTACCGGTGTAAGACAATCATTGAACCTAATTTGTCAAAACAGTGGTTTATCAAAACAAAGCCCCTTGCCAAAAAAGCGATTGATGCCGTTAAGAACGGTGATACAAAGATCATTCCTGAAATATGGACCAAGACGTATTTTGAATGGATGAACAACATTAAGGACTGGTGTATTTCTCGGCAGATATGGTGGGGACACCAAATCCCGGCATGGACCTGTAACACCTGTAAAGAAATCATTGTTTCCATGGATACGCCGGCAATGTGTCCGGCGTGCGGAGGAACAGATCTTTCACAGGATACAGACGTTCTGGATACCTGGTTCAGTTCCGCCCTGTGGCCTTTTTCAACCATGGGATGGCCGGATCAGACACCGCTTTTAAAATTGTTTTATCCCACATCTGTTCTTGTTACCGGTTTTGATATTCTCTTCTTCTGGGTCGCGAGGATGATGATGATGGGTATCCATTTCATGAAGGAAGTGCCCTTTAAAGATGTTTATGTGCATGCCCTGGTGCGTGATGAGGAAGGCAAAAAGATGAGTAAGTCGACCGGAAATGTCATCGATCCCTTGAGCGTTATTGACCGCTTTGGAACCGATGCATTCCGATTTACCCTGGCCGCTTTTGCAGCCCAGGGCAGAGATGTGAAAATGTCTGAAAAGCGTGTTGAAGGCTATCGAAATTTTATCAACAAAATCTGGAACGCCGCCCGTTTTTCCCTGACCTATATAACCCAATCGTATAAAAACATAACCACCGAACCGCTTTCCCTTGTGGACAGATGGATTCTGTCCAGACTCTATCGTGTGAGCGAAAAAGTTTCCCAGGGGCTTGACGGTTACCGGTTTAATGATGCAGCCGGAGCGCTTTACAAATTTGTGTGGCATGAGTTCTGTGACTGGTATCTTGAAGCGATTAAACCGACGTTGTACGGAAAAGAGGGACAAAGTCGGCAACAGGCAACCCTGAGTGTTCTGTGGCGTGTTCTGCATGATACACTTGTTCTGCTTCATCCTTTTGTACCGTTTATTACAGAGGAAATCTGGCATAAACTTCCGGGCACGCAAGGCTCCATCATGAATGCAGCATTTCCTTTATATTCCGACAATGATGTTGGCATACAACGGGATGAAGAGGCAGAATCACATATGAGCCTAATCTCAGGGATCATAACAGGCATCAGAAATATAAGGGGCGAGATGAACATTTCACCGTCATTATCCCTGGCCGTTTCGGCTCACTCCCAAAACGAGTCAACAAACAAAACCATACAACAGTACCGGAACATGATCATTAACCTTGCCAGACTAAAATCTTTGTCGGTGGGAAATGCGGTTGAAAGACCAAAATCTGCGGCAACGGTGGTTGTAAATGATGCTACGATTTTTGTTTCATTAGAAGGAATTGTCGATTTTACAAAAGAGATCGACCGTCTTGAAAAGGAAATCAATAAACTGACAAATGAACTGGCCATGGTTTCAAAGAAACTGAATAATGGAGATTTTCTCAGTAAGGCGCCAGCGCCGGTGGTGGAAAAAGTAAAAGTAAAGAACGCTCTTCTTGTTGAAAAACAGGAAAAACTGCTGGCGAATCTGGATAAAATTAAAAAGCTTGAAGCCTAACCCGAATTTATCACATAAAATCATGCATTCAATACAACATCTCATAAAAATAGCACTGAAAGAAGACATCGGTTCGGGAGATATTACAACGGATAATCTCGTGGATCCCGATCTTGAAGGCAAAGGCGTCATCATCGCCAAAGAACCTTTTGTCATTGCGGGTCTTGATGTGGCCTGTCAGGTTTTTAAGCACCTTAATGCCAACGTTATAATATTGATGGCAACCTTGTAAAAGAAGGTGAAATCATTGCAACCGTCGAGGGTAAACTTCGCGCGCTGCTCTCGGGTGAGAGAACCGCCCTGAATTTTCTTCAGCGACTTTCGGGCATCGCGACCTGTGTACGTTCCTATGTGGATGAACTAAAAAATAAACGGGTGCGTCTTGTGGATACCCGCAAAACCACGCCCGGCTGGCGTGTATTGGAAAAATATGCTGTTAGAGTGGGCGGAGCCGATAACCACAGGATGGGGCTATATGACGGTGTTTTGATCAAGGACAATCACCATGCTGTCTGTGGAGGTATACAAAAGGCTGTTGACCGTATCCGGACCCGGGCACACCATCTTGTCAAAATAGAGGTGGAGGTATCCACTCCGGAGCAGGTCAAGGAAGCTTTGAACGCCGGTGCAGATGTTATCATGCTCGACAATATGAGCAGAGAACAGATAAAAGATGCAGCGGCCTTTATTGGTGGAAGGGCAATTGTTGAAGTGTCGGGGAATGTAACAAAAAATCTTCTTAAATCCCTGGCAGATACCGGAGTCGATATCATATCCGTAGGCGCCCTGACCCATTCTGCAAGATGCGTGGATATGAGTATGCGAATTCAGACAGCTGATTAGGTCATATGATACCCATACGTGATACGATACCTTCTAAAAATTATCCGGTTGTCAATAACACGATCATTGGTATTAACGTGGTTGTCTTTCTGGTACAGATATCGTTGATTCCGGATTTAAATCGTTTTGTCTATATTTTCGGTCTGGTTCCCGCCCGGTACTCAATCCCCCAAATTTCATCTTATTTTACGACGAGCCAGCAGATTTTCTCGTTGATCTCTTTCATGTTTCTTCACGGCGGATTCTGGCATCTTTTGGGTAATATGTGGTCGCTGTATATCTTTGGCGACAACATCGAAGACCGCCTCGGGCCGTTTCGTTATTGTGTTTTTTACCTGCTTTGCGGAATTACATCCGGTCTTTCCCATCTTATCATAAATCTTCATTCCAATATTCCTACTATAGGAGCCAGCGGGGCGATCGCCGGCGTCATGGGCGCTTATTTGATTCTTCATCCCAATGCAAAGATATTAACCCTGATTCCCATTATCTTTATCCCATGGTTTATTGAAATTCCGGCGTTCTTCTTTCTCGGTCTCTGGTTTGTTATCCAGTTTGTCAGTGCCGCCGGAAGCCATGGGAGTATTAGCGGTATTGCCTGGTGGGCTCATATCGGCGGTTTTCTCTTCGGTATTATCTTTTTAAAGCTCTTGCTTGCCTTGCCCGAGACCGGTGTGAGCGATCAAATTCGCAAGGTGACCACAAAAAGAAAAACGCACCGCCTGCAGGTGATCAGGCCTGTGGGTCCCGGAAAAGATCCCCATCTCTATGGTACGATAACCATTACCTCATTTGAGGCCCTTACCGGAACATTTAAGCTGGTAAACATCCCCTGGGGATTTCAAAAACGTCTGGTAAGAGTTGCCGTTCCCGCTGGTGTACAAGAAGGGAGCAAGCTGCGGCTGAAAGGTTTGGGCAAAATATCGCCTGACGGCCAAAAGGGGGATTTGTATCTTAAAGTGTCCATTAGTTAGTGTCCACCCATAAATCTATATTGGGCACAAATTAAGTTTCCAATGCAGAAATGAGCAATTTTTCGCAAGGTCAAGGACAATTCCGCAGGATTGCGGAATTGGACGGCTGAATAGCCGCCCGTAAGGGCGAGGGGCATGGACGCCCCGAGTCAAATCAAGGAATTACGCGGAGGCGTACAAGTTGTACGCCGCACAAGTGATTCCGCAGATTGACCCCAGAGAAATAGGCTCCGCATTTCACGGGGCAGGCGCAGAGATTGCGGAAAAGGGCCATTTCTGAATGGAAACTAACTGAAGTACCAGGCTATAATCTGCGCCCCCACAAAAACATAAGCAATTGCGCCGATGGACAGAAAAGGGCCGAAGGGGATGGCATACTTCATATTCTTGCCTTTGATCAGCATGATTGTTATACCGACGCATGAGCCCATCACTGATGAAGCAAAAACAGTAAAAATTACTCCTTTCCATCCGATAATGGTTCCAATCATTGCCAGAAGTTTGATATCACCGCCCCCCATTCCATCTCTTTTGGCGATCATGCTGTATGCCCATGCAACTAACCAAAGACTACCCCCTCCGATCAGCAAGCCGAGTACCGAAGCTTTAAAAGAAATTGTGGGCAATGCAAAAGAAGCGACCAGGCCCATGGGAATTCCGGTCAGAGTAACGATATCCGGTATGATTCGGTGATCAAGATCAATAAAAGTTATCACGAGCAAAGATGAAATAAAAACAAAGTATACCAAACTTTCCAGGGACAGACCAAAGTTGAACAGCAGACCCAGGGCAACAATTCCTGTTATCAGCTCAACCATGGGATAGCGAAAAGATATCGGTGCGTCACAATTTCGGCATCTGCCTTTTAGCCAGATATAACTTAAAACAGGAATATTGTCATAAAATCGAATGGGGCTGTTGCAGCCTGGACAGGTTGAACGGGGCGGATCTGCAATAGATTTTGAGGTGGGCAGCCTGTAAATACAAACATTTAAAAAGCTTCCGATGCACATGCCGAATATAAAAATTATACTCACAATCAAAAAATTAAACATATTTTATATGGAGTCCTCTTGAATTTATGATTAAATAACAGTAAATAACATCTTCAATTCACATATCTGACAAAATATAATGTTACTGTCTATATATGGTGATTCAGTATGTGTCAAAACAAGATTTATTTTATCATGACGCCCAATTCAAAAACAGATGTCATAATTATTTAAGATAAAAGCACCAAGCCCAAACAATGAGAAGAAAAGACAAAGAAATTACCGATAACGCCGAAATCGAATCGATCATCCGCCGATCCATGGTATGCCGGCTGGCAATGACGGATAAAAACCGCTCGTATATTGTTCCGCTCTGCTTTGGATATAAAGATCATACACTCTATTTTCATTCCGCCGGACACGGCAAAAAACTCGACATGCTAAAAAAAAACAATTCCGTTTGTTTTGAATTTGATATTGACTATGAACCCATAAAATCGGATAAAGCCTGTGTGCAATTTTTAAACGATTCAATAAATAATTTGGGAAAAGAGGGTGATGCTATGAGTATTAATGTGGTCGCAAAGATTGATGATCTCGTAACGGTAAAACATGTGCTTGCCAGCGTTTTTGACAAAACCGGTCTTGAAGCGTTCATTCCCCAACTGCTCAAGATAAATCCCGAGATAAAGATTTATTCAACAGGAGGTACGTACAAGAAAATAAAAGAGATCCTCGGAGAAAAGGCCGAATCCTGTCTCACCCAGGTTTCGGACTACACGGGACAGCCGGAAACCCAAGGCGGTCTCGTAAAGACACTCGATTTTAAGATATATCTCGGACTGCTTACCGAAACGTACAATGACGCCCATAATGATGATATAAAACGAACAGGTTCCGTTCATATCGACATGGTTATCGGTAATCTTTATCCTTTTAAGGATACGATCTCAAAACCGGATGTAACCGTTGAGCAGGCCCGTGGGAATATCGATATCGGAGGGCCGTGTATGATAAGGGCCTCGGCCAAAAATTATTTACGGGTGGCATCTGTTGTTGACCCCTCCGACTATGAATCCATAATATCCGAGATGAAAGCAAATCATGGGTCCATATCTTTGAAACTTCGTTACCGGCTGGCACAAAAGGCGTTTCAATATACCGCTGTTTACGACCGCACGATCGCCGACTTTTTGGGTTCCAGAGCCATTGAGAATGTAACGGAATGTTATGAATATTAGGAGACGCCATCACCGTTATCTTTCACGATCCAAGCCGAACAAGCGGTAACAAAAAGCGTATCACGAAAGAACCAAAGCCATAATATTCTTTCGTCCGTTTAATATATCGTGTTCTTTTGATTATATTTAACCATTTTCTGCCGGAAAAAAGGAGCAAACAATGACACAGGATCTGAAAAAAATGTATCGAACGATAATGGATGACCACTTTCCTCCCAATATGGAAATCAGTTTTGTGGATCAGGATAAAAGGCAAACCCTGTTTTATGAAAAAGTTGCCTGGACCATCGATAACATCCAAAAAGGGTTAAGATACGGTGAAAATCCCGGCCAGGAAGCAGCGCTTTACAAGTTGGCAAACGGAAACCTGATTCTGGGAGAAACCGAAACTATTCAGCCGGGCCAATATCTGGCATCAGACATCGAGCTGTTGCAATCCGGAAAGCATCCCGGAAAAACCAATCTGACCGATGCGGACAATTCCTTGAACATCCTGAGATATTTTGTGGATAAACCCACGGTGGTTATCGTCAAGCACAACAATCCATGTGGTGTTGCCCGATCTGATACATTGGTAGACGCCTATGAAAAGGCAAACATTGCAGACAGGGTGGCGGCATTTGGGGGATGCATTGCAGTCAACAGATCTGTTGACAGGGAAACGGCCCAAGCCATTACCGAACAATACGCCGAAGTTGTTGTTGCTCCTGATTTTGAGGAAGGAATCATGGATATCTTTGCCCAGAAAAAAAATCTCAGGGTTATCCGTATTGGAAATATTGACCGGTTGCAAACATTTGTGGGTAAAAGATGTGTGGAGTTCAAAAGCTTGATAGACGGCGGCATTATCGCCCAGTGGTCTTTTGTTCCTGCCGCTCGCACAAAGGCGGATCTAACACTTGCCCAATGCGAATATAAAGGTAAGCACTACCGGATCAACCGGACGCCCACCGAACAGGAATACGAAAACATGCTATTTGGATGGCTTGTGGAATCAGGTGTAACATCAAATTCAGTGATTTACGTTAAAGATGAAGTCACCGTAGGCATCGGAACCGGTGAGCAGGACCGGGTGGGCGTTGCAGAAATTGCAAGAGACAAGGCCTATCGAAAGCTGGCAGACCGTTACTGCTTTGAAATGCATGGAATTCCTTATAACGATCTAAAAGATGAAGATAAAAAGGCGGAAATTGATGGTAAGGTTTCCAATGAAAAGGGCGGGCTGATGGGCGCTGCCATGGTCAGTGATGCCTTTTTTCCCTTCAGAGACGGGGTAGACGTAGGGCTCAGGGAAGGGGTTACCTCCGTAATTCAACCGGGCGGATCAGGAAACGACTACCAGTCCATTGAAGCCTGCAACGAGGTTGGGGCGACCATGGTCTATACCGGGCAGAGAAGTTTTAAACATTAACCCATGGTTAACGCAGCATAAACAACGTCTTTATAAAATTAAAAGCCCCGCCAAGCCTCTTGGCGGGGCTTTTTTTGCCTGCGGTTTTTTTTCGCATGCCTTGATCTTAAACAAAAATCCTCAGTTATGGATTGACACTATCTGATAGATAATTCCAAATCCTCACCAAATACTATGTTCTTATCTGATATGTTATACCCTAAAGCCAAAATAATCTTTCGTTTTGTTTCTATTCTGCATCCCCGGCCTTGCTCTATCCGTGTAATGGTCACCGTTGATATATTGGCTTTTCGAGCAAGTTCGGCCTTGCTTATCATGAGAGATTCTCGTAATTTTCTCAGGTTATTGTTACTCATGTCGTAAACCTTGGAACCGCCTTGTCTTCACCTCGAATATAATAATGGGATTATTCTGCTCTTCCATCGGTACAATGTAATTAGTTAGTGTCCATCCATAAATGGTAGATTTTGGTTTTCGGCAAGGCCCGAACGAGCGAGAACGCCGCCAAGAGCCAAAAGATGCCATTTATGATGGACATGGTTACCCAACCTCAATATCCTCGATATCCGGCAATTCATTCTCGGAAAACGCGGCAAAAAAGAAAAGGATAACAACACACAGACAGATAATGGCCGCTATTGCTAAAAACATCAGGAATATTTTTAACATGATTGCTCACCACCTTAATTTTTTAGGTAATAATAATAGGTTGTAAAACCCGTCATAAATATTACGTCTGTGATATTGTTTATATATGCAAATACCATGCAAATTCAGAAAGTTATATTTATATTTTGTGAATTTAATGGAAATTCAGATAGTTATATTTTCCACAAGGAGGGGGCTACGATTCATCTTAATTGAACACTGATTGAAATTGTGGAATAAATGACAACAAAAATATGAAAATAATTCCATACCATCCACCAGCAACTCAAGATCTTTTGCCGGAAATGTAAAAAACATCTCGCACTCGTCAGTTCCTGCCAGGATCCGTTCGCCTCGTCCCGGATGAACCTGGGCAGGTTTTCCTCCCTTTTTTATCTTGAAAAGATTTTAAATTGCTCCAAATATTCTCGAAGTTTTATTTTGTTTTTCACATCCAATTGTGGGCAATCCTCAGGGCCTTTTTTCTTTCAGTTACCAATACTGCAAACACCATACACGTAGGTTGACCGCATTCTTGACAGTTGGTTTTGGGTAATCGTTTGAGATGTCGTGCCTCCGGGTTTGGAGGCCGATAGAATTTCTTTCTGTATTGTTTTAACAGCATTTATTTCGCGTTTATCTTGGCGGCCATCTTGGCATTGAATTTAGCAGCATCGATGATGAACCTGTCGTGGGTTCCTTCAGAAATCTTATCAATGCCATCATCGGCAGCGATGGAAAAGACAAGTTTCCGGCCTTCCACCTCTTCCAATTTAACATTTACTGTAACGATCAAGCCAGGGGGTGTAGCAGCGATATGATTTAATTTCACATCGACACCGACCGTTTGCTCACGGGGCCAATCTATATAAGGATTAATGGCTTGGATACATGTCCATTCAAACAATCCCACCATAAACCCAGTGGCTAAAACTTTAGGCATAGCTTGAAACTCCGAAGATTCAGGATAAAGATGAGGTACGGTTTTGTTTTCCGGGATCTTGAATTTAAATGTATAGGTTAAACCCGGCTGCAAAGAATTTTTCATGATTCACCTCCATGGGCAGATTTTTATTGTTCCATGTTACTATTTCTGTTAATTCTATGTTAGTCAAATTAATTGTTTTAATGAATTTAATTAGTGAGACTTATTTTAAATGGAGTGGCAACAAATCATAGGTTTTTACTACGTGGCCAAGCTTGGCAGTTTTACCAAAGCTGCCGATGCGACGTTTCGAACCCAGTCGGCCCTGAGTCAACAGGTTAAAAACCTTGAAGAAGAATTGGGGTGCCGGCTCTTTGAGAGGATCGGCAGACGTAAATTGCGTTTAACTTCGGCCGGTCAAAAGTTTTTTAAATTTTCAGAGACAAGTCTTAAGCGATACGAATCCCTGACTGAAGAACTTAATGACTTAAAAGGGTTGCAAAAGGGTCCATTGAGAATGGCCGCGCCTTTCACAACGCTCTACCACTTAGTTCCCTTTGCGCTGAAAAATTATATCACACAATTTCCAAATGTTGAGCTGACCATACTGGATCGGTCACAGCACCATATTCTCGATCTGATAAAAAATGGGGATATCGATTTGGGTCTGGTACTGGAATCCAACGTCCCGAAAGATCTTACATCGCTCCGCTGGAAGAAGGTAAGAACCGTTTTGATGACACCGATAGGCCACCCCCTGGCCAAAGCCAAAAGA
>JAFDHQ010000006.1 GCA_019308685.1 Deltaproteobacteria bacterium | reverse complement strand
AATCCGCCGCCACCGCCCCCACCGAAACTTCCGAATCCCCCGCCGCCGAATCCGCCGCCACCCCATGATCCCCTTCTTCCGCCCATGGATGAAAACAAAAGAAGCATTAGAAATAGTCTCGGGTTTTTAATGAACAGAATCACCATAATAATAAGAAACCCGATGGTCATTATGGAATGCAAAAGACCCCCGGGTTTGTCCTTTATTATGGGCTGGACACGACGTTTGACGTTTGGCATTCCTTTTATTTTAACTCCCGCGTCCACGGCAATTTCATTTGCCATTGCTGCGGCTGTGACAAATATAGCTTTTGAATATTCACCTTTTCTGAATAAAGGCACCAAAAAATTGCGGCTCAGACTGCCGACCATGCTGTCCGGAAGCACGCCTTCGAGTCCGTAGCCGACTTCAATCCTGTATTTTCGGTCTGTTACGGATATAAGGAACAGTACGCCATTGTCTTTTCCCTTTTGACCGAGTTTCCATTTATCATGGGCGATCTTTATGGAAAAGTCTTCGATGGATTCGCCCTCAAGGCTTTTTATTGTCAGGACAACCAGCTGGGCCGTTGTCTTTTGTTCTAGCTCCTGAAGATATCCGTTCAGCCTGTTTTCTGTGGCATCATCGACAATGCCGGCCAGATCCACGACATATCTGAGAGGCGTTTCCGGAATGCCGGCGGAATGGGAAACAGATAGAGCCACCAGGCATACGAACAGGGTTGCAAAGAAAACCGTTGGTTTATTCTTTGATATCATCCGTAATATCTCCCAGTTTCTCGATCGCTGTATAATAATTTTGGAATATGGTATAGAGCTGCTCCATCGTCAATTTTGTCTTTTGTTTTTTTTGTTTTAAAACTGTTTTAAATACACTTGCGTTTACACCGGAAACTTCCTCAAGCACCGACAGTACATCGGGATTTGTTACGGGGGGCTCCTTTCCTAAAAGAAGAATAATTCCCTTAAAAAGCGGTATGTACCCTGAAAAAGATTGGATAAACATATCCATGAGCATTTTACTGTTGCCCAAACAAGAGATATACCCCTGCCTGAGGCCGATCAGTCTGACTTTTAGTTCTCTTTCGCACTGTAGCCTGAGATTCGATCGGTTTATTTCCAGATCCCGAAAGAGATCTTCTCCCAATATGGTTTTATGAAGGAGTTTTATATTCAGAAACTCAAGGGGAAAAACATCAAGGGAATTCATTATATATTCAGGGGTCATGATAAGGGGGGCTGCAATTCTTTTTTTGCGGTATTTTTTCCCCAGAGGTGCCAGAAGTTCAAGAAAGTTCAAATCCATTTCCCGGAGGACAAATACCGAATTGACGTCTGATTTACCCGGCATAAAATCTTCTGTCACAGCACTTCCGGTTAGGGTTATGGAATGAATATTATCTTTATAGCGGTTCAATATTTCATTCTGAAACGGCTTAAATCTTTCAATGATCGCATCTTTCAAATTCAGATCAATCATAAATACCTCCTGGTTAATGTTGATGGCTTCGTAAAAAGTCCAACTTCTGCGTTGCGCTGCATTCCTCGTCACTGCGACGTACTATAAGCACTTCTCATTCCTCGGAATTTACACGCCTTGAATTTGGAACTTTTTACTTTGCCATCAAAATCTGACTTTTTACGAGACCGTTAGTTTTCACATGGGGAACAAAACAGACGTTTTATAAAACGGTCCCATTCAGTCCTTCAATTGCCGCCAGGTTTTGGGCAGAGGGTCCCGTCTGCCAAGTTTGAATTCCCTGGAACGGATGATATTTTCAAGATGGGATATCCGCTTGCGCCTTTCCGGATGTGAAGCGAAATAATGGCCGAATTTGCCGGGATCTTCGACTTTAGAAATCTTTTCGAAAAAATCGGTTGCACCGGCCACATGGCCATAATTACAGTGTAACGTCTCGAGGGCAAACTCGTCTGCACGGGTTTCCTGTTTTCGGGAAAAACTCATTTCCGTAATGTTCAGTCCATGTGCCAACATCTTACTAATGCTGCTGTCAGTTCCAAATAAGAGAGTGGAAATTGTAATAAACACAAATGCCCGGCCCATGCCGCGGAGATGATCTCGATGAGCGAAATGGCCCATTTCATGGGCCAGAACAAAGGCCAGTTCGTTTTCAGATGCTACCTTATCCAGAAGTCCCGTGTAAACGATAATATGCCCGGCAGGCAAGGCCGCAGCATTAACTGTGGATGCCTGGCGGATATGCACCTTAATCGAATAGGGCAATTGGGCACAGCGTTCCTGCAAATCTTCCAGCAGCGACCGGATGTAGCTTTTCCGTTGAGAATCCATATCCTTAGCCTCTATTGACCGAATGAAAAGCCTCCCCATTTTGTTTTCAAGGTCAGTGGAGATACGCGGCACAATCAGATCCACGGCCAGCCCCAACAGGATGTAGATACCGATAACCCCGCCGAGCAACCCGGCAGTGAGCAGAAAAAATTCCCGCAGAGGCGAGGTGGGTGTCACATTGACATTGGAACCCGCTTGCCGGATCGTATACTTCATTTACTTCTCCAAAGTCATGGCAGTCCCGTATGCGATGGCTTCCAAACACCCTACACCTTTTCTGTTTGCACTTCGACCAATCGTGGATGTTTCGATGCGGACATTAACAATCACCGTTGCATCCCCGGCCATTTCCTTCATACGGATCAGCGCTTCCCTGCGGGCACGATCAATCAGGCTTTCGTATGATTTGACCGTGCCGCCGAAAATATTTCGAAGTGATGCAAGGAATCGTTTGAAATAATCAATTGAAATTACTGCGCTTCCGTACACCAGTTCAGCCGACGCAATTTTTTTATCGGGGTTTATAACGGTTTTCATGGTCACTGCCGGAAGATAAAGAAGTTTTTTTTCGCGTTCATGAATGGATCGGTAATGGCGTTTTTCCGCCAGGGTTCCGACCACGAAGCCGATGGCAATCAGGGACAGAAAAAATAACAGATTATTCATTAACAGCCCCCTTTTATTTAATGTGGACGGCGGTGCCATACGCATACAGTTCGGCGGCGCCCTGTGCAACGGAAGAAGTGGAAAACCGGACGTTGACAATGGCATTGGCCCCCAACTGGCGGGCTTGCTCAATCATGCGCTCCAAGGCTTGCTGCCTGGATTCGTGTAGCAGTTGAGTGTAGCCTTTGAGTTCTCCTCCCACCAGGTTTTTCAGACCCGCCATTAAATCTCTGCCCACATGTTTTGCCCGGATCGTACTTCCGGAGACCAACCCAAAATGTTCGACAATGGTTTTTCCTGGAACGGTTTCAATGTTTGTGATGATCATCTCCCCTCCATGAATCATTTTTAAAACGTTTTAATTCATACTTTTTCTAAATCGTCAATCCATTTTCTGACACGATCCTTACCATAAGCTTTTTCCCAGGCCGCCAGAATGATATCCACCGGTATATCCGAAAATGTCCCGTGAAATTCCAAATATTCCATGAATTCCTTTTTATCCATATGATTCATTAGATCGAATTCCCCTGTGTCTGGTTCGAGTTGCGGGAGGGGTTGGAATGAAAGCGCATGAATCTATTTTGCAGATCGATTTGAAAAACTCAGATTCAACACGGCATCTATTTGCTCGCTGACAGGATTCATGGATATGGGTTGGAATTGCTCAATCTGTTGTTTCACTTTTTCAAATGCTTTGCGGGTTATTTTCTCAGAACTTGCAGCCAACCGAACACATCCCTGGAACATAAAAAAACTCAAAAACAGGGTGATACTGATGATTAAAAACGCATGCACAAAGAAGTCGGAGGAGAGATAGTTACTGGTAAAGTAGTTTCGTGCGGTTATCCAGCCCACATGGCCCAGGATAGCAATCACGGGCAGATTGAAAACAATTTGCAGAACAAATCCGCTCATGATTTTCGAAGACTTTTCTATTTCACTGTCCAGCGAATCGCTCCAGAGGGTGTTAAGATCCCCGGCCAGGGTATCACGGTCCGGGAGAAGGTCATTAATCCTTCGCACCGATGTGTCAAACCGGGCTTTAACAAGAGATTCGGCAATGTCCGGCCATTCTTTGGCAATGGAAAGACGATAATCCCGCAAGGCCGCATCCACTTTATGGATTTTGCCGGTTTCAACCACTGACGCCCGTGATTCTTTAAAATGTCGAAACGAAGAAACCATACCGGCCAGTTGGCGAAAGGGGCTGCCGAATTTGAACATTGCCGCTATACCGGTACCGAAAATCAAAATACGCGCCCACATGGCGATGAGCCATCCCACCGGTCCCAGCCACCGGTTGGCCAGTTTTTGGTACAACAATACATTAACACCGAACCGCTGTCTGGAGTTATCGTTTTTAAAAGCAAAAAGGGCATCCTTTACCGCCTGTGTTTCCGCTTCATGGATATTTTCTTTGACAGACTCAAGCTTTTTAAAGTCCTTTTCAACTTCAATCCGTGTTTCTTCAAAAATGTAATCGCGCAGGCTTTCGGCATTTTCCAGCCGCCGGTCGATTACGAAGCCCGGACGATTGAAACTACCGAAAATCATCTGCCGGAGCTCTTCAAACTGGTCAAAATCGTGCAGGGGATTTGCTGTCGGGTCCCACCCCGGATGGAGCAAGTGTCGACGTGCGGAAATACACAACACGGTTTGAACCGGTCTTTCCCAGGCATGTTCAATAAACTCTAAAAATTCAGGCCGTATCTTTTCTTTAAGCTCGTTTTCATCCCGACGGTCACACTTGTTAATGACTACCACAAGAGAATCTCCGCCAAAAAAGCGCACATAAGATGCCAGAAAATCCACATGGTCTCTTCTTTTAGGATTTTCAGAATCAAAAACGCAGATGAGTATGTCTGAAAGCGCTATGGCGTTATGCACCATGGGAATCTGCTTTTCGTATTCGTTGCTATCCGTATCCGGTGTGTCGATGAGTATGACGTGATTAAGGGATGCCGCCATATGACTGGATCGCGTCTCAACATTTTCTGTGCCCAGTACTTGACTCAAATGGCCGGCATCGCTCTTTTCCCGGCAAAAAACAACGATGTTTCGGGTAGTGGGACGCAGATTTCCTGCCTCGGACAAGCCATCGACTTCGGCCAGAGCATTCAGTAGGGTGGATTTGCCGGAGCCGCACGGGCCGATCAGGGTAACAACGAGCTTACGTTCAAAACGTTCCTCAAGATCCGTGATCATGCGGAGCACCTGGTCGCACTGTTTTTTTAGCGCTGCACCGGGCTGCCACATGGGCACTTGGCTCATTACATCCCGGAGCATCTTCACGTCATTTTTATTCCCTTCAATCCTGCCAAGTGCTCTTATTGATCCGGCCTGCCGGTTTGAAATCGTCATAATGAGATCGCCTTTCCACACGCTTCAATGTTGGCTTCTATCTGATTTATCAAAATATCCCCCTCATCTAAGGCATCTTTTGCTGCCCGAAGTATCCCGCCGGTGATTTCCTGTTCGAAAAGATCATTTACCTCTTTAAGTTTATTGTTTAACCATGCCTGGACAATGGGGCCGAGCATGTCATCGAGTTGCTTCTGGTCAGCTCTTTTGAGACCTGTGGTGGCAGGGATTGCAACAAGGGCATAAAGATCATGCAGCCCGAACAGTCCGGTGAGCTTGACCTTGATTCCCACGGCTCCCACCGGATCGCCGGTTGAAAGAATATAGGTTACCGCCACGGTGGCTGGAACCACGTTCAAAAAGGCGGAGAACGTCTGGCGGATCTTGGGCCACATTCCCATTTTGCTGCGGAAATTTTTTGCCAGATCTTTCAGTTCCTGATCGATTTCTTGCGACAAATCCATAATCACATCCGCGCGCGACAGAATAGACTCCAGCACTGATTTCCAGTCTCTATTCCGTAATTTTTCCTGCTCCTTAAAAACAACCGGGTGAGCCGAAACAAAGAAGTTTAAAGACACCTGTTTTTCTGTGGTCTCAATGTGGGGATTTTGATTGTTTTTCAGACTTTTGTCTGCTCTGATCCGCTCGACAGCCTCACGCATTTGCCGGGTCACCGGATCTTTCAGGTTGATGGAAACCGAAATTTCAGGATTCACCGTTTGATAATGCATACGATTTAGGGCATTTACAAGATCCTCTTCCACTGTGTCGGAAACATCTTGTTGAGGCTCTATTTTTTCAGTTCCGGAAAGCAGTTCTTTTACCTTTTTTGAGGTATCTAATAAAACTCTAAAAGGAAGCTCAACAACTTTGCCGGTTTTGCGCATGGCTCTGACATAAGGAGGATCTGTTCGCATCCAGATTTCGACAAAACGTTTCAGTACCCGATCCATGGGGAAATGCTGCAGGGCGTCATGTACGCAATGACTCTGGGCGATCTGCAGAGTATCCAGATAAAGGCGTAGCTCATCACGGGAAATTTTCGCATGTTCCAGAAAATCTCGGGCCATGATCAGCACATCCTTTAAAATCGAAGATAGGAGTTCCAGTCTTATTTCCTGGGAATCGATGGACTGGAGGGCGGTTATCAACGAAGGATCTTTTTTGTGTATCGACCGCAAAGCCATGAATCTTTTGCCCTCGGCCACGGCGTTGTCCTCATCCGCACGATATATTCCCAGTACGTAACGGTCGGCATCTTTACCATACAGGTTTCGGGCAACGGTCATGGCGTGTTCCTGTACCTCGTCTTTTTCAAAGCTGGGATAAACGCGGTAGACCAAAAAGCATTTTCTCATCCCGATGCCCGTAAGCATTTCCGAAATAAAATCGGTATTTTCCCGGTTGTTATAGTTGGAATTGGTGAAAACATATATCAGGATATCGGATGATTCCAGAGCCTTTAAAGTAGTATCCCGGTTAATGTAAATGCCTTTGGCTCCGGTATCAAAATCCGGTGTATCCATCAGCACCAAATTTTGAGGAACGGCGTCGCTCAGAACATAGAGAGGGTGTCCGGAAACGGTGATATCCTTTGTGTCTTTCAGGGGATCGGGCAAACATCCGAATGGTTCAAACAGGGCGGAAATAACGTTTGGACGATTGAAGATTTCCCGGTGCATGGAAGCAAGTACACGGCGGTTAAGTCCTGCACTGCCGCCAACCGGTGAAAGACCTTCACCCACCATTGCGTTGAACAGACTGGATTTTCCTGATGATCCGCCGCCGCAGATGGTTGCCATAATGGGGAAATCAAGAGAAAGCCGGGTAAGCAGTTTGCCGTCGACAATCTGGGTCCATCCGTCGATATCCTTGCCTTGATCGAGCCCGAGTTTGTCTTGGACACCGGGAATACACCTTCTTAATATTTTGAGGGCATCGGTTATGTTTTGTTTATAAAGATGTTCCATAACGGTTATCCTTAAGATAACACATTTTTCTTCACAAAGGAATGCTGTAATTATCCAGAAATTTATTGAAACTTCGGAGCAATAGTATTGAAACCGTAAAAACAGCTTTACTATAAAGGAAAGAATGCATACATATATAGGTGTTCCAGGTCCAAAAGCGGATGATCATCAGGAGCAATTTATGAAAATAGAGGTAACATGTTATTCCGGATACCGGGGGGAAGAGACACCCCGGCGTATCCGGATGGGTGATAGAAAAATTGAGGTCAAAGAAATTAAAGATCGATGGCTGGACCCGAACCACCGCTATTTTAAGGTTCTGGGAGACGATCATGTGATTTACATTCTTCGTCACGACTCGGAATCATGGGATTGGGACCTGACTTTTTACGAGTTCATCAACATTAGAACGCCTATAACCTATCAGGTTACATTTTATCACCAGCGGGCCCCATCATTTATTGAGAAGTAACGATATTTAATCAATATACGTACACCGATAACAGGCGATAGAAAAAAATGAAATTTAAAAATTGCGTCAGAAATGAGTATGGCAAGTGCGATCTTCCGTCCAACACAATCGGAAAAATTAAAGATGGGTTTCGGAAGTTGGATCTCAACGTCGAATACGCTCCCTTTCAAGTTTCGGACAACATTTATTGGGGGCGGATATGGATTGATTCAATTCGGATCGTATGTAATGGAAAAGGTATTACCCCGGAGCTTGCGGAGGCCAGCGCGTATGCGGAACTGGCGGAACGCTTCAGCGCAGGGCTATTTTATCCGGTCTTTGAAGAACGCGTGAGGTATAACATTCCGGCGCTTTACAATAAAGAGACCACCCGGTTCCTTAATTATGAATGGATGGATGGGTATGTACATGCCCACCAGGATGAATTTAAAGACAGCACTCTGAGAATAGAAGACCTGCTGGCCAACGAAAGTCATCTGACAGATACAGATATTGAGCAAATCAAAAACAGTCGAATGGCCAGACATTGGGTTGACGGTTTTTCAATACTTCGTGAAGAGACCGTAAAGGTTCCGGTCAATTTTGTTACCTATATTCATGCATCTAACGGGATGGCGGCAGGAAACACCATGGAAGAGGCCATGATACAGGCCTCATGTGAAATATTTGAACGTCATGCCCAAATACAAATAATCAAACCTGAAAAAACAGTTCCTTCAATTGATCCGGATTCCGTGGACAATGTCGTGATAAAAGATATGATAAAATTTTATCACGGGAACAATGTTGATGTCATACTCAAGGATCTTTCTCTGGGTGGCGTGTTGCCCTGCGTCGGCGTCCTGTTTATCAACCACAATTTGTCTTCCGATCGCCTGGAACACAGGATACTGATACCGGGGGTATCTTTCAATATGGACGAAGGATTAACCCGGTGTTTTACGGAAAGCATGCAAGGCCGTGAAACGCTATCGACGCCCCGCCCGCAATTGGATAAACCCATTGTCCATCGATCTCGGGTAAACAATTTTTACCTGTTAATGAAATGTTGTATTTCTCCAAAAGATATCTCATTTCTTGAGCAGGGAGAAATGACTGTTTACAGGCACAACAAAATCAAGGATGTTTTTGGCGAAATTGAGGAACTTAAGAAAATATGCAAGCAGTTCAATACGGATTGTATCCTACTCAACCATACCCATCCGGTATTGAATTTTCCGGTAGTAAGAGTAATCATTCCGAGGATTTCTGACTTTTTGCCTTTTTTGAGTCAAGATATTCTCGTATCTGAAGCAACAACACCGTCCGCTACGTGGCGGGGCCAAAGATTCAGGAAGGCAATGCAGAGTTTTTTTGCGTAAGATAAATAAACTCGCAACATAACGTATCGTAGCGCAAATACATCTGAATCCCAATACAGGGTAAACGCTCCACGCCATCGCTACTCTGCACCGAAATCAAATGTGTTTACTCTGTAACTTACCGGGTCGAATATTTACCGAATAGGATGTTCAGTCCGCCACTTCCCGGACAACATCGTGAAATATGGAGAGGCATTTGTCGATTTCCTCTGCGGATACCGTAAGGGCGGGACAAAAACGGATACTGTTTTCACCACACCCTAAAAGCAATAATCCTTTCTGAAAGGCTTTTTTAATAATATGGTTTCGCCACTCTCTGGCCGGTTCTTTGTTCTCGCGGTCTGTGACAAATTCCACACCCACCATCAATCCCTTCCCCCGAACATCACCCATGCATTCAAATGATTGTTGCAGCTTCCGAAGTCCTGTTATCAGATACTCGCCCTGAGCCGCTGCATTGTCTATAAGTCCTTGCTCAAGCAGTTCAATGGTCGCCAGAGCCGACTGGCAGGAAACCGGATTGCCGCCGAAGGTGGATGCATGAGAACCGGCTTCCCAGTTCATAATTTCTGCTTGTGCGATCAATGCCCCAAGAGGCATCCCGGAAGCGATTCCTTTGGCCAGGGCGATGATATCCGGATCAACTCCGAAATGCTCCATGGCAAACATTTTGCCGGTACGTCCCATTCCCGACTGGACCTCATCGACCACATAGAGGATACCATACTTTTTCGCTATGTTATTCAGCCTCCTATGGAATTCGGGCGGGGGAACGATATACCCGCCCTCTCCCTGGATCGGTTCAACGATAATTGCAGCCACCTCTTCCGGTGGTATGGTGGTTCGAAAAAGGGTGTCCTCAACCCACTGGACACATCCCAACCCGCATTGGGGATAGGAAAGATTATACGGGCACCGGTAACAATAGGCATAGGGAATATGAGTGATTCCCGGTACCAAGGGATTATAATGTTTTTTTTGAATGGTTTTGCTGGCTGTCAGTGAAAGCGCACCCATTGTCCGTCCGTGGAAAGCCCCGTAAAAGGCCAGATTCAATTCACGCTGGGTATGCCAGCGGGCCAGCTTGAAGGCAGCCTCCACCGCCTCTGCGCCCGAATTACCAAAATAAACCTTCTTGTTCCCTTTTCCCGGTGCCAGAGAAGACAGCTTTTCCGCCAGAATTATCTGAGATTTATAATAAAAATCGGTACCCGACATGTGCAGCAATAAATCGGCCTGTTCTTTGATGGCTTGAACCACCCGGGGATGACAATGTCCTGTAGCACAGACGGCGATACCGGCTGTAAAATCAAGAAATACATTGCTGTCAACATCGTACACCCAAAGCCCCCGGGCTTTTTCCACAACAAGGGGATAATACCGTGTATATGAAGGCGAGACGAAGGTGTTATCCTTCTCTATGAGTTTGCGCGCCTTTGGGCCGGGAAGGGCTGTCTTGATTGCAGGAGATTTCATCATAATTTTTCCTTTATTCAAAAGGGATATAGAAAGCTATTCGGATGAATTCAAAAACTTAAAAATTGAGTGAATATGTTCATTAATTCAGTATATGGAAAAGCAGGTTGCATGTCAAAAGGAAGTCAAAGCTCTCGGTATTTCTAATTGTGGCGGAAAGTTTCTTCTCTTGACACATTTATGACGATATCATAAAATTAATAAAACTAATAAAAAAACTCTTTGGAGCAAATGCTGAAATTGATCGTGTCAAAGTGGTTTATTATTTTGCTGACGACTTTTGGGATTTCACCTCGACCGAGTTTCATTTACCTCTGAAAATGCTTCCGCCTGCTCCATTACAACCTGTTTAACGTTACAGTTGTCTGAGATATTTCTGGATCCTTTTTGAATCAATAATCTGAATACCCTGTTATAAATTACTGCAGATCGAATGAGGTTTGTTTTCTCATGAATTGTTGCCCATCCATAAACCAACTATGAAAGGAGGGAACATGAAAGCTAAAACACGTTCTATCGAGCAGATTATAGAAGAGCAGGTCAGAAGATGGCAGATTATGCGTACGGAAGAGAAAAAACAGGAAGAACGTATTTCTGTCGTAACCTTTTCCAGAGAGCACGGAAGTGGGGGGGACATTTTGGCCGAGCGTCTTGCCGAAAAACTGGGATACGAATTATTCCATCAGGAAGTCCTCCATAATATGGCCGAAAGTGCCCGCGTAAGTGTTCAATTCGTTGAAACCTTGGACGAAAAAGGTGTTTCAGTGCTCGAAGAGTGGATATCCTCACTTGTAGACAAGCGACATCTATGGCCGGATCGGTATCTCCAGCATCTTATGAAGATCATCGGCACCATCGGCAGACACGGCCAGGCAGTTATCATAGGCAGGGGTTCCAATTTTGTTCTGCCTCCTGACAAAAGACTCAGCATTCGAGTCATAGAGCCCATGGAGGAGAGAATACAAAATTTATCCAGAGAACTCGGAATTACTGTTGAAGAAGCAAAACAAAAGGTCATCAAAACGGAGTCAGATCGCAAAGCGTTTATAAAAAAATACTTTAATGCCGATATTACGGACATTTTTCATTACGATCTTATTATCAATACCGGGACCCTGAGTATTGACGAAGCCGTTAACGCCATAACCGGGGCCTTGAATTAATTGAACAGGGTTTGACCCAACATATAAAAGATGCTGAGATTTTTTTAAAGGTCTCGGCATTTTTCATTAGAAATTCAGATCAGCCATATTTTAAATTAAATTCATCAATGATGGATAAAAACTCTTCAGGCAATCTTTTCCTGACATTTGATATAATTTCACTGGGAATGTCTTGATGGTAAGCCTGGGCGATCCCTCCTGCAATACAGGCTATGGTATCGCTGTCTCCACCCAGAGAGATCGCTTTACGGATGGCATCCTCGAAATCTTTTGCTTCCAGAAAGGCAATAATGGCTTCGGGCACGGAGCCCTGACAGGATATATCAAAGCCATAGTCAGGTCTTATTTGGTTCAGGGTTCGGTTGAGATTGTAAGCAAATCGATGGCTTATTTCCTGCTTGATGCTTGCTTTACTTTTCCCGGAACGGGCAAGGAACACCGCCAGTGCTGTCGCCTGGGCACCTTTTATCCCTTCAGGATGGTTATGGGTTACTTTTGCGCTTTCTTCGGCTTGGTGTAATACATCTTCCTTGGAGTTAAATGCGAATCCAACCGGGCTTACTCTCATAGCGGAACCATTTCCCCAGCTATTATAAGGCCTACTGTCCACAGCGTAAATCCATTTGAAAAAGGAACTGCCGTAGCCGGCGTTGGGGTATTTTTGACCGAACCTTTTAAGAGAGGTTGCGTAATCAACCTTTCTTAAAATCGAGTCGGCAATAGCTACAGTTAGAACCGTATCGTCGGTAAATCTTGAATAGGGACTGAAAAGAGGAAATTGGGTCGACTTCACGGCATAGTGCTCAAAAATTGAACCGATAACATCTCCGGCAATGGCGCCGATCATTTTTACCTCCCATGAAGAATCCGATGGCAAAAGTGGGTTGTCATTAAAATACTTGCCATTTCGACAAATTGTAGAAATTCTCAGATGTGATTATTGGATTATAAGACGATCCAGGATCAGCCCGTGAAAACTGCCCCTGTCCGGTGATGTAAAAAGCCATCCCAGATGTGTAAGGCACTTGATGCAAACGGCAATTCTCCAGCTAAAGCCCGGAAACCAGCTGAAATCCGTTGAGGGCGGACCCGCATGGCCGCATCCCTTGACGGTTCTAAAACATCCAATTTCAAAAACTATTCCATGAGGGTTGGCAAAAGTGTGCTTGTGAGATCCTTGGACTTCTATGCGCTCGGCCGGACTCGTTATCCTGTTACGGCATTGACGGCAAAAGATGTATTCCTCTTGGTCCGATACTTTATCTTGGGTTTCATCCTTAACAAAGCTGTTCAGCATTTCATCGCTCTGTTTATCGGGCGGCACCCGTAAAAGACGGGGAGAAGTTAAATTAACCGTTTGCATGGTCAACCTTTTTTTGATCCGGCAAATAGGCGCATCAGGGAATGTCCTCTTCAATTCAGGTTACCTCATTTTCGGATATATTTCAACACGAGGTAATCTTTTTTGTAAATTTCAAATTAAAAGCAAAAGCCAGGGTAAATGCATTTGAATCTTAGCAATGGGGAACGCTCCACGCCGTCGTTACGCTGCTCCAAAAACAAATGCGTTTGTCCTGTCGTCTCAGCAGAACGCCCTTGAATATCTTATAATATTATAGTATATTTTATTTTAAATCCCAATATCCTGCGAGCGTTCCTTTGTCGTTAGCTCTTAAGACGGCTTCCAAGATATTTTCTTCGGTTTTTGAGATAGCAGGGGCAATTTGAGATATGAACACACCGACGATAGTGGTTGCGGTATTGACACTCTGGCTGGTAATGGGGTTGGGTTTTTTGGCTGAGTATGTCAACGCACGCAAAAGTGGGAAGACCTCATATGAAGCCTGGACTTCATATGAAGGACTGTTGTTCATTTTGAGTGTTGTTGTACCTTTGATCATCTTAATTCATAAATCATTGCCAGGATGATCGCCCAACAGAATTTTTATCAATATCCTAACCCAGACAAGCCGGAAAAGTTACAAGTGATCTAAAGTGTGAAGTGATCTAAAGTGTGAAGTGATCTAAAGTTAAGGAGTCGCTACGCTCCGGTTGTTTATATTAAATTGGCTGAATTCCACAACTTTAGTCACTTCACACTTGGTAAGCTTAGATATTTTTTGCCACAAAAAGCATAAAATTCACAATTAAGGTACTAATCTAAACAAACTAGAGCCAAAAAAATATTTGTTACAAAATGCACAAAAATTTACAATTAAGACGCTATTCTTTCCCGGCATCAGGTAATTCCAGAATCCGAGTCGTTTTTTCTGAAGGCAGTTCTTCCACAGCTCGAAGTTTTCGTTCCATTGCTCGAGTTCGTACGCCGGTCTGTTCTATGGTATTAGAGGCCGTATTTAACTGCCTTTTTACCGTTGTCAGAACATGTCCGAATTTGCCAAATTCCGTCTTGACTGCGGCAAGGATTTTCCAGACCTCACTCGATCGCTTCTCAATGGCTAACGTACGAAAGCCTATGCGCAAACTGCTCAAGATTGCCGAGAGCGTGGTTGGTCCGGCAACAACAATACGGTAATCTTGCTGAATTTTTTCGACCTGACCGGGTTGGCGCAGGACTTCCGCGTAGAGTCCCTCCGTGGGCAGAAACATAATTGCAA
Source organism: Deltaproteobacteria bacterium (assembly GCA_019308685.1). Classification (GTDB taxonomy): domain Bacteria; phylum Desulfobacterota; class Desulfobacteria; order Desulfobacterales; family UBA11574; genus S5133MH16. The sequence goes on along the minus strand of JAFDHQ010000006.1, from coordinate 16,475 downwards.
AGTCCGTGGTTGCCGGCGGGTTGAGATACTTATCCCGGATTTCTTTTGCAGAGCTGTGAACCGAGCGAAGGAGTGCCGCAGTGGCTTTTTGCACCGCATCCCCGTCAGCCGTATCGGCAGCCTCCACAAGCCTCAGATAGTCCTCCTGAGGAAACTTTGAGTCGATGGGCATCCAGACACAAGATTCCGGATCATGATTCTGACCGGGAAGCCGAATGGCATACTCAACGCTTTCCTGAGAATCACTCCGGGTACGAACGTTTTTGTTGTATTGATCCGGGGTCAAAATTTGCTCTAAAAGTGCGCCCAGTTGGACTTCTCCCCAGGTACCCCGCGTTTTAACGTTGGTGAGTACCTTTTTAAGGTCACCGACTCCTGTTGCCAGATTCTGCATCTCTCCGAGGCCGTGCTGGACAGCCTCAAGGCGTTCACTGACAAGTTTGAAAGATTGGCCGAGCCGTTTTTCAAGCGTGCTTTGCAGTTTCTCATCGACCGTTTCACGCATCTGATCGAGTTTTTTCTCATTGCTCTCCTGAAGATGCTTTAATTGTGTGTCAAGCGTGCTTCGCAGTTTTTCGATTTCCAGCCGGTTCGATTCGGTCAGCTCTTGGATTCGCCGGGCGATGGATTCGAGTTGATGGTTTTGTGATTTGCCCATTTCAGCAATCGTCCTGACCATTGTGTCCATGGACAGCTTTTGACCCGCAGAAACTTCTTCTCTGAAATTTTTTGCGGCGGCGGCGGATTCTTCGCGACCTAAACGCAGTTCCTCGCGGATCGCCTGGTCGACTTTTGTGCCGGCATTTGTTTTTAATTTTATCAGAACAAAGATCAACAAGAACGCACTGATTGCCAGCAAAATGAAACGAGACAATATAAGTAAATCAGTCACAATATAAAACCTCCGTGAAGTTAACCTTTCGGGAGCCTCGTTTCGCCCGGATCTACTGCCTTATCAATCGGTTGCAGTATTACAATACGGCTGTACGATTGATGCCTTGTCGTAGTGAAACGAAGATTCCGTTATCGGGGTATATCCGGCCGATACGAGGCTTGCAGAATTTAGGTTATAAGCAATGTGCTTTTTATGCATTCATCAAATCTTCAATCTCTTCTGTTTCAATGGCAATATTTCCAGTGAGATCGACAGGGCCGTTTTTTGACAGCAGAATGTCGTTTTCGAGTCGAATACCGATATTTTCTTCTTTGATGTAAATACCCGGCTCGCATGTAAACACCATGCCTTCTTCAAACTTCCGGTATCTATTGCCCAAATCATGAACGTCCAACCCCAGATGATGCGACGTGGCGTGCATAAAATATTCTTTATAGAGCGGAGAATCCTGGTTTTGGTTTTTTACCTTTTTAGAATCAAGTAAGCCCAGACCAACCAACTCGGCTTCCATGAGTTGTCCAACCTCTTTATGGTATTCTTCAAGAGTATTTCCCGGTTTGAGCATTTGAATGGCTGCCTTTTGGACACGTAACACCGCTTGGTAAACTTGTTTTTGCCGCTCGGTGAATTTACCGTTTACCGGGACCGTACGCGTTACGTCTGATGCATAGTTGGCATATTCCGCACCGAAATCCATGAGCAATAGATCGCCATCTTTGCACTGCCGGTTGTTTTGGATATAGTGCAAAATGCAGGTATTCGGGCCTGAAGCAATGATCGATGGATAGGCCGGTCCCCGGGATCGATTGGCTAAAAATTCATGGTAGATTTCAGCTTCAATCTCAAATTCCCACACACCCGGGCGTATAAAGCCGAGCAACCTGTGAAATGTATCTTCAGTAATCTTGGAGGCTTGTTTAATCAGTTCTATTTCAATATCGGATTTTACGGCCCGAAGATCATGCATAATCGGAGCCAGTCTTTTGTAATTATGAAGTGGATATAATCTTTTGCACTGTTTTAAAAAGCGGTCATCTCTTGTCTCCACGGTAACATCCGCCCGCAGGTGCTCGTTTGTGTTCAGATAAATTTGCTCAGCCTCAAGAACCAATGGTCTGAAAATTTTTTCAAATTCTTTGGTCCAGTAGACGGTTTGAATCCCGGAAACCGCCGTGGCTTCTTCTTTGGAGTATTTGCGTCCTTCCCATATTAAAATTTTTTCATTGGTTTCTTTAACAAACAGGATTTCTTTATGTTTTTCTTCTCCGGCCTCCGGAAAAATCACCAGAATGCTTTCTTCCTGATCGATCCCGCTCAAATAAAAGATATCCGTATTTTGAATAAAGGATCTTACGCCGTCTGCGCTGGTGGGCATTATGTCATTGGAATTCAAAACAGCAATGGAATTGGGTTTGAGTTTCGCGGAAAATCTTTTTCTGTTCTCAATAAAAAGACTGTTATCAATCGGTAAATATTTCATCTGATTTTCCTTGGTATTTTTAAAATGTTTATAACGAGATTTTCTGGGACGTTATTATAGCAATAAAAACGGTTGGGTGACAAATATAAAAATAACATCTCAATAAAAAATATAAATAAAACTAGTGCAAAAAAAATCAGGAATTGATAAAGGGTTTCTTAATAAATTTTATAGGGTTAATGTGAAAAAAGAAGGATTTTTGTATGGAAGAAAAACTTATAAAAACCATGGATCTAACCAACGGTATGCAGTTGAATTTCTATGATGCTTCAAGACAGCTGGCTGGGGACAGATGGTTGATTTCATTGATTATTCGTATGGAAATTCCGGTTGCTGAAGTATCGGTTAATGACACAGGCAAGTCCATAGAGGTCCTAAATGAAATTAAAGAGGTGCTTGGGGAAAAAGTTTTGTTCGAACAGAAAAGGGAGCGAATTTTTGTGGCTGAAAGCGAAAAACAAGCCGTATTTGAAGAATTATATAATTTTTTTATTGATAGTGTGCTCGGTTATTTATCTAATAAAGCATTTCCAAAGCGGTATGTGTTAAAAAAATATAGAGAGAAGGTTGAAAGGGAGTCATGGTATCATTAATTATTGTCCATCCATAAACGGCATCTTTCGGCCCCCGGCGGCGTTCTCGCTCGTTTTCAATCCTCGACATAGCGCGCTATACCTGCGGTTGAAAATTCGCTCGGGCCTTGCCGGAAACCAAGATCTACCATTTATGGATGGACACTTAATAGTATCCATCCATAAATCTATACTAGGCACAAATTAAGTTTCCAATGCAGAAATGAGCAATTTTTCGCAAGGTCAAGGAAATTAAGGAATTACGCGGAGGCGTACAAGTGGTACGCCGCACAAGTGATTCCGCAGATTGACGCAGAGATTGCGGAAAAGGGCCATTTCTGGATGCACACTAACTAAGGCGTGTGGGGGATGTGGTCATGTTATGAAAAAATTAAGGTAAAGCAAAATGTAGGGGCGAAGAAATGAAGTTTAAATTCTGTCCACTTTGCGGGCGTCAATTGCAGGCAAAGGTGGACGGTAATAAAAAAAGATTGACCTGTGATCCGTGTCGATGGACTCATTATAGAAATCCAACGGCCGGAGTGGCGGTTGTTTTGTTAGAGAATGATGAATTGCTCCTGGTGAAGCGAAACGGATCTTATGAGGGGTTGTGGTGCATTCCCTGCGGACACGTTGAATACGATGAAGACATTCGGGTAGCGGCCAAGCGTGAGTTCAAAGAAGAAACCGGACTTGATGTTGACGTTGGGCCAGTTTTTGCGGTTCATTCTAATTTTCATGACTTGGAAAATCAAACCGTGGGCATATGGTTTTTGGGGACATGTAAGGGCGGCAAACTTAAAGCCGGTTCTGATGCCAGTGACGCTAAGTTTTTCCCCCTGGACGATCTGCCCAAAGAAATGGCGTTTCCAACCGATCTTCTGGTATGCGAGCAAATCAACTCTTTAATTAAACACAAAAATAAAGGTGAAAAATGAATCTTCAAAAAAAAATCAAAAGTGATTTAACTGCTGCCATGAAAGCAAAAGATGAAAAGAAAAAAGATGCGCTTCGTGTGATCCTGGGAGAGTTTGGGAGACTCGATAAAAAAGAGCTTTCAGATGATGAGGTTGTAAAAATTCTGAAAAAATTAATAAAATCAGAAAAAGAAATGCTTGAAAAAAAGGGTGATGATGCCGATTCTATATTTATTAGAGTCATTGAAGATTATTTGCCGAAAATGGCAACCCAGGAGGAAATCACCCATTGGATCGAGCAAAATGTCGATTTTTCTGAATTTAAAAACAAAATGCAGGCCATGGGTTTAATTATGAAGCATTTCGGATCTACGGCAGATGGAAATGAGGTAAAAAAGATTTTACTTCAAATATCGTCAGACAGTTAGCCCGAATATTTCATGAAAATTTTAGGGAGGCCTTTTTATTAGTAATAAAACCAAGTCGTTGTGATAAAAATGACTTCACGATTTCTGAAGTCAAGGTTCTGTGGCGGCCGAAAACCGTTCCACTATTTGTAAATACATATTTTTTGGATACAATCCGTTTAGAGCAAGGACCGTCTTCTTGTTTTTAAAAAGAATCACATGGGGAATGCCCACGACGCGAAACGAATTTGCAAGTCCTTTGTTGTGATCGATGTTTATTTTATATACCGTAACCGTTGAACTTTTTTCTTTAGCGATTTTCTCAAGGATTGGATCAAGCTCTTTACAGGGAGGACACCAGTCGGCGTAAAAATCGAATATCAGGAGACGATTTCCCGATGTTTCGATGATTTTATTTAACTGTTCCATACTATCTATGGAGGAAATAACAGAATCGTCTAACGGGTCCCGGGTATTTTTGCCGATATCATCCCCGCATGATGCAAGCTCAAAAAATAATAATATGATAAAAACTCGTGAGCAAAGGTGCATCCACCGGGTATTGGACGGTATGTTTTGTATCATATTTTATGCGTTACAGAAAATAGAGGTCAGATGGTTCGAAAATGGGTTGCGTTAATTGCTTCCCTTATGACAGATATCCCACGTTATTTGTGTTTGCAAACAAAAAAGCTAAGGCCATTAATCCTGAGACCTTTGAAATTTTAAAATTTTTTATGGAAATTCAAATGATATTAAATTATGACCCGTTATATGATTAAACTTTTTATACTAATCTTTAGTTCGGTTTTCGTCGTATATACATTTACCGCCCCTGTTTATGCTGATATATATGTTTATATCGACAGTGGAGGGGTACTTCATTTTACCAACGCGCCCACGTCATCCAATTATAAAATCTATATCCGGGAAAAGCCGTCCAGGTCATTAAATTCAGGCATCACCGACCGGTATGACGACTTGATAACGGAAGCATCCAAAAAGTATGGGGTTTCATTTTCACTGCTCAAGGCGCTGATTAAAATCGAGTCGGATTTTAATCCCCGAGCCATTTCAACTGCTGGTGCAAAAGGTCTTATGCAAATTATGCCTAAAAATATCAGGGCTCTGAATATAAAAGACCCCTTTGATCCGTTGGAAAATATAATGGGAGGTGCGCGTTATTTAAAACAGCTCATCAAACGCTTTGACGGGGAACTGCCCATGGCATTGGCCGCCTATAATGCCGGACCCAATATGGTTGATCGTTATAAACGTATTCCTCCCTTTGAGGAGACGGAGAATTTTGTAGAAAAAGTGATGAAATATTATTCTATCTTTAAAAAGGGATAGCCGCTCAGTCAGCGCCTGCAAATAAAAATATTTTGGGAATTAAATTTAGCCCACATTTTTCTCTATTTCATCTATTACGGACCCTTCTTTGATAACCATCTGTGATTTGCCGTTGTTTTTTATTACAACTTTCCCCTTTAGGGTCACGTTTTTTTCAAAACGTACATCACCCTCAATCGTAAGAGATTCACAATCGATCAGGGATGGAATTCCTTCAGAAAATCTTTCGTCAAAAAGATCTATCTTACCGTAATATTTCGGATCAAGGGTTATGGTTAGGGTCTGTGACCCGATCCCGGGATTTAAAATCAGATGGCCGTTTTTTGAAAAAACAAAACGGTCGGATCTTATGGCCAGAAGATCGTTACATTTTTTTACGGGGAAAAAACGGGATGTGGGAACCCGTATTATAGCAGCACCCTCAAAAAGAGATATGGCGGCTCCCATGGCTGTTTCGATCTGAAATACTTTTGGAGTGTTTTCATTTCTTGGATCAAGCGTTTTCTGGTTTTTGATGATCGGAAGGTTTATGGTATGGTGCTTTTCAATAAGCGCTTCAAGCGCTTTAAGATTTATCCATATGTTATTTGTGTTGAAAAATTGGTAGCGTTTTATATCTTTGAACGCATCCATTTCGTCTTTCGGGCACTGGGCGGACTCACGCAAAATCAGACGGCCGTTTATATGTCTGGCAATGTGTCCGCCTTTTACGTCTGACGGTGTTCTCGGAACCACTTCCATCATAAAAGGCAGTCTGTTCTTACAAAAATACCCCAGGAGTGATTCATCCATGGTAGCGCCCAGGTTATCCGAGTTGGAAATAAAGGCATATTCTATTCCTTTGTTCAGAAGGCGATGTAACACGCCGGATGTATAAATTGCCGAGTATATGTCACCGTGTCCCGGGGGATTCCATTCCAGGTCCGGATTCTCGGGCCAACTCGCAGGGGCAAGGTCTTCCTCCAGGATTTTTGGGAACTTATTCTGAATAAATAAAAGTGGGGAATCCGACGGCTTGATCATTGAGAGGGCGTCAATGGTGTCTTCATGTGTGCTGAAACTGTTCATAAGGGCCAGCTTTACCCGGCACCTTTCCGCCTGGTTTACGATTATTTCAAGAAACGTTTTTTCGTTTTTTACCTTTAAAAGAGATTTGGCTTTGGTAAGGCCCATGCTGGTACCCAAACCGCCGTTCAGCTTGATGATAACCGCATGAGGTAATGCTTTTCGCCCGGATTCGGTATATTCTTTAATACGGGTTGCATCTTCAATTTCATCCGAAGCAACGGGTTTTATGTCTTTATCAGAGATAAGACCGGTTGCCCCGGAAACGAGCTTTTTATAATAATACGAAAACGTATCAATAACCAAAGGGGGGAATTTCGCATGTTCCATCTTTGAAATAAAGGATGGAAGATATGTTTTTTTGTCTGAATTTGCCGGCATATTGGATTTTATTTATAACCTTTCTATCCATCCTTCAGGATCTTCAATATAGCCGTATTGAATATCTGAGATCGTTTTGTAGAACTTGTTGGCCATGGGACCGACTGTGCCGTTACCCACGGTTATTACGGTGTCGCCGTATTTGATTTCGCCAACCGGAGAAATCACTGCAGCGGTTCCGGATCCGAATATTTCTTCGAGTTTTCCCGATGAATGGGCATCCAACACCTCGTTGATGCTGATTTTTCGTTCCGCAACTTTGATATCCCATTTTTTTGCAAGGGAAATTACCGTGTTTCTGGTAATGCCGGGAAGGATACTTCCGCTTAACATGGGCGTGATCAGTTCGCCGTTTATGACAAAAAATATATTCATGGCCCCAACTTCTTCAATGTATTGCTGTTCAATACCGTCAAGCCACAATACCTGGGTATACCCCTGTTGATGTGCCTGTTCGCCGGCGAACAGGCTGGCTGCATAATTACCCGGCGTTTTGGCTTCACCCACTCCGCCTCGTACCGCCCGGACATGGTTTCGAGTTACCCATATCTTGACAGGATTAAAGCCTTCGGCATAATATGCGCCCACCGGAGAAAGAATAATAAAATAACGGTATGTATGGGAAGCGCGAACACCTAAAAAAGGATCGGTGGCTATGATGGTAGGGCGTATGTAAAGGGAGGTTCCCGGAGTAGACGGCACCCAGTCTTTTTCAATAACCAGCAATTGCTTAAGGGCATCCAGGGCAAAGGCCTCGTCAATCTCAGGGATGCAGAGGAGACGCGCAGAGTTGTTCAACCGTTTGAAATTATCACCGGGCCGGAAAAGCTGAATATCTCCTGAATCCGTCCTGAAAGCCTTGAGTCCTTCGAAAACGCCTTGACCATAATGAAGCACCATGGTTGCCGGATCCATATCCATGGATGCGTAAGGCTCTATACGTGGATGATGCCACCCATCTTTCGGATTGTAATCCATGTTAAACATGTGGTCCGTAAAAATACTGCCGAAACCGAGCTTGGAATCATCAGGTTTTGTTTTTAATTGACCCGCTTTTTTAACCGTCAGTTGCATTTCAGCCTCCTCGAAGATTTTAAAATTTCAGTCCGATAGTTTCCACAGCATAAGCCCCGTCGTATGATCGTGAGCTCTCCTTAGGGGGGTGCCGGTTAGTTCCTGAAGATCAATTTCTCCGGCATAAAGTATGGTTTCTGAAAAAAGATGTCCGCCCATGGTTTTTCCCTCTAGATCTCCCAGAACAATATGGGCATGTACGACCGGGTTTTCATCCACTAATGAGATATTTCCGGTGCAACTTACTATTTCAAGAGTTTCTTCTTGGGTGAATGTTGCATAAACCTGTTGATTTTGATCATATGCGCCCAGAGTCGCAGAAGATACTGCACCGATTACGGAAAATGTAGCCATTTGTATTGATGACGCGTTACAAAAATCTTCGATAGATGTAATCAAATCTTTGCCGTGAGGAAGACGCCCTACAAATCGCCGTCCCAGTGTAAATTCAGAACAGGTTAGTTTGTCCATCAAAAACCTCCAAGATTCATATTATATTAAAAATAAAATTTGCAACATCTCAATAAAGTTAGGCAGCTCAATATCACTATTTAATACATCAGAACTTATTGAGAAGTTACTGAAAATTGATTCAAGATCTATAGCATCTTTACCATTGAAATCAAGACCAAAATTTTTATTAAGTTGTTTTGCTAAATACAAGCCTGTATTCGCAGGGTAAACGCATTTGACTTTGGTGCAGCGTAACCACGGCGAGTTTCTCTTGGAAACCGACTGACTGTTTGAAGGGCTTTAGCACCCGTTGGCCCGAGCCGAATGAAATTATGACCTAAAAAATCAATGGGATCATTTAGCGACGAATTGTTCTTAATAACTCTGGTGCGGTTCGGGCTTACGGGTGCTTGAGCACAAGTTTCAGTCGGTTGGAAAGAGATACACGCCGTGGTGGAGCGTTCTCCCTGTATTGGGATTCAAATGAGTTTGCACTGCTTCTATTTTCTCATAGGTTGACATTGAGCGTTTTGGATATTAAAGTCTGAAATTTGATGAACTCGTAAAAAGTCCAATTTAAGTTCACCAATACATAATGGAAAGGAAAATCAATATGACCCTATCAGAGAAAATGGCCGATATCAAACCGGTAAGGCTTGGCTTAGATAGTAAATTTAAATTTAAATGCCATAAAGGGGTAAAATGTTTCACCAAGTGCTGCAGAGATATCAATATCGCTCTGACTCCCTATGACATTATCAGGCTTAAAAACCGTTTGCAGCTTTCTTCAGATAAATTTTTAGCCATGTACACGGTTCCTCGTCTTTTGGAAAAGACAGATCTTCCCATGGTGACTCTGAGGATGATGGACGATGAATTAAAATCATGCCCGTTTGTCACCGATAACGGGTGTATCATCTATGAAGACAGACCCACGACTTGCCGTTATTATCCCCTTGGCGTTGCTTCGCTGAGTCACCGAGAAGGAGTTGATGATGAAGGATTCTATTTTTTTGTGCATGAAGCGCATTGCCTGGGTTTCGAAGAGAAAAAGGAATGGACGGTCCATGAATGGCGAAAAGATCAGGGCGTTGATATCCATGATGAAATAAATGCCGGCTGGACCGATCTTGTTGTGAGAAAAAGATCTTTTCCTCCGAATCTCAAACTTGTTGAAGAAAGCAAAAAGATGTTCTTTTTAGTTAGCTACAATATCGATAAGTTCAAACAGTTTGTTTTTGAAAGCTCGTTTTTGAACCGGTACAATATTGACCCTGCAACCGTTGAAAAGATCAGGGAAGATGAAATAGCCTTGCTAAAATTTGGTCTTGAATGGTTAAAAGACGTTCTGTATAAAGAAGGAAGTTTTAAGCTTAAGGAAAGTGCAACTGATTGAGAAAAAACCTTGATTAAGAAGAAAACCTTAATGCCGGATACCGGATGATTGAAATGCCAGTATCCAGCATCAATTTATGTACCATTAATAATCTTCGTAAAAAAGGCCGTCCCAACTGGAAGGATTGTTCAAACGCTGTTCAATATCCACATTGAAAAATTCGGCGACCGGTTTTAAAATTTCAGGATTGTCGGCTTGTACTTTGCGCGCGGCCGACAGAACCGTTTCAAGTCCGTTTTTTGTCATTTTTCCAAGAGGTTGTCTGCACCCGCCGGAGGGCATTCCCAGTATGGACATCAACGTTTTAAAGCCCAGCGGATTTCTGGCCCGGCATCCAACCTCCCCATAAGGCGTCTTTTCCATGGTTTTGACCGTAACCAGGCCAAAAAGGGGTTCCAGCGCCGTCAACAGCTTTTGGGCGTCTTGCTCTTTGCCCTGTTCAAGTAGTCTAACCATTTCAGTGATGGGACCGGGAGCAACATTTGACGCAACCGAAATAACACCGGACGCTTTGATCTGAGGATCGAGCATCATTTCAAAAGTCATCCCGTCATCACCGGAAAGTATGGTAAAGTCAGGTCCGCAGCATTTTCTTGTGCTGCGCATATTTTCAAGATTTGCCGTGGCTTCTTTGACCGTATTGACATTTTTATAGGTTTGATTAAGGATGGCAAGATCCTCGGGTAACAGCTGAGCACCGGTTCTACCAGGGATCACATAAGGAATAATCTCAATATTGGGAGCCGCTTCGGCAACAGGGGCGATGTATTCCCGGCGTATTTCAAGGGAACTGGGCCCGTTATAGTAAGGATCTACCAGCAAAACCGCATCAGCACCTACAGCAACCGCATGCTTTGTTCCATCCAGCGACTCTTTTGTGTTGTTACTCCCTGCACCTGCAATGCAGATACATTTATCCTTTGATTTTTCCGCAACGATTTCAATAACCCGGTTATGTTCATCCCAGCTTAAAACAGGGCTCTCCCCGGTAGTCCCCACAGCCAGTATTCCGGTTATTCCGTTTTCTATCTGGAATTCCGACAGCTTTCCAAGACCTTCATAGTCAACGGTACCATTTTTAAACGGTGTAATAATTGCCGTAAAACATCCTGCGAGCATAAGATCCCCCTTTTAGCAGAAAGTGTTGAGACCTTTGAAAAACGCCCCCTTTTGCCCAATTCCGGCGTCAGTCTCAAATTTTAATCCTCAAAATACTCCATGTATTCCTGTGGTTAAAATTTTCGCCTTTCTTGGCCTTGAACAAAAGTGAACATTTTTCAAAGGTCTCGTGTTCTATCCAGAAATAACCTCGTATCGTCCATAACGGTGTATACAGAAAAGGTAAATAAAGTGAGAGGTTATGTCAAGGGAAAACTCGGTAATCTCTGGAAACAGCGTAATATGACAAACCGAAAATTATCGAAAAAGGATGGTGCGGCTCAAGATCCATTTTAAAACGGAAATCAAAAAAGGAATTAAAAATGTGATGGGTACGAGACCCTTGAAAAACATTCCCTTTGCCCCGATTTTTGCTCAGATCCGGATTATGGCAACAAAATCGGACGTTTTCAAGGGTCTCGATTATAGCGCGTTATATCAGTAAAACACTATCGTCCCGATGAGCCTCTTCCAGATATACCCCGTCCGGCAAGCGGATTATAAAGTTTTATAATTCCCACCTTCATACAGTCAAGTGTCTGGGTTTCCGAGATAACATTCATCAAAGTATTTTCGCCGTCTTCCGGTAGAACACATGCATTTGCATCGTCGAAGGTTAAATCCGTAAAGCCTTTAACGAGTTTCTTTTTTTCCTTTTTGGTCATGCCCACCTGAATTGCCTTTTTGCCGTCTATTTCGGTAATCTGGTCGGCCAAACCCGCATCTTCAATTTTTTTGGTTTTCTCGTCATCCAAAAAAACATTAATATAAAAATCTGCCATGAGTCCCTCCTGTTAATAAAAAGTTTCAAATATTAGTAAAAAACTCTCTTTTTATAAACACACAATTAAAGTTGATTCTTATATTATAACGGTTATGACCTGTCAATAGTCTTGTGACCCCCCTCTACCTGTTTTTTTCTTGACAACCCAAAATGGCTGACATACTAACCCCACAACTGAAATGTTTTAAATCTTATAATTATCAGACGGTTTTCATCAGCCGGTTAACAAAAAAACCGGTAGCAATAAAATAAAATTTTTTAAAGGATAAATCATGAAAAAAGCAAAAAACGTTGAAGAATTTATCGCTCGCCAGCGGATGGCCATCGCCGGAAATCCGGAATGCGGCGTATCCCGTTACAATCTTGCGGTCGCTCTCCTGGGCCAAAAAAAATATGATGAAGCTGAAAAAGAGCTTTTTGCCGCTATCCATTGCAGCCCGAACCTGGCTGAAGCATATGTGCAACTCGGAGGACTCTGCCTGCTCCGGGATGATCTTGACGGCTGTATGGCATACAACCAGCAGGCCATCAAGGCTCGGGCAGGATTTGCCGAAGGCCACGGCAACATCGGATTTGTGCATCTTCAAAAAGGTGAAATTGACGACGCCATCCGGTCGCTTCAAAAGGCAATACGGTGGAACCCCAACTTCTTGCAGGCGTATGCCACACTGGCAAATGCTTACTTAATGAAAGGGTTGATTGACGAAAGTATCGAAACCAACCTCAAGGCTTTGGAAATCGAACCGGCCTTTGCCATCGCCCACAACAATCTGGCCATTGTCTATCTCGAAAAGGGAAAATATGATCTGGCAATAAAACATGTGGATAAAGCGGTTGAACTCGGTTATGAAGTTGACCCTGAACTATTGAAAGAGATCGAAACTTTTCGGTAAGAATTTGGATAAGATGTGGTATTTTTGACCCTCAGAACCTAACCATGCTCAACGCACCGCAATTCAAGTATTTTTTATCCCACAAAAAAAATCCTGTCCAAAAAAACAGTCAGACATGGACCACCCTCCTTCCCATGAGCAGAAAGCAACGGCCCAATGATGCGGGTATTTGTGTGAGCCATGGAGACTATTTTACCGCCGTTCGAAATTTTCTGGAACCGGGCAGATCTGAAATCATTATTCGTGCGGTTTCCCAACATATGCATCGAGAGGTAAGATCCCAAGAAATCGAAAAAATAAATATCTTTCTCGAAAAACACGGTGAATTTTATCATCCGGCCCGGATTGAAATCATCTTACACGGGACGGCCATTCCCTTTGTATTGAATGTCGCTATCTCCGATGCGGGCAAACGGTATATTCAAAGAGAATATGGTCTTTTAAAACAGCTCCATGAAGATTTTCCGTTTTCATTTCTGCCCAAAGTTTACGGGCGGGGTCATGTGTCTATTGCAGGTGATGATATCGATATGTTCCTTGGAGAATGGTTCCAAGGATATAACGAATTTCACATTTCCTTTGATCCGGCAGATGAAAAACATAAAATTGTTGTCTGGGATGATGATCACGGCAATTATTTCCTTACCGATGATCAAGCGACAAACCTTTACCGGCAAGCCGCCAAAATTCTGACCGGTTACTACAATGTCAAGACCTTTGATCAGATACTCTCCTGGCATCATGCGGCCGGAGATTTTGTCTTAAAATGTCAAAACAACCGGATCGATTTAAAGCTCATTACTGTTAGACATTATCGCCCCCTGTTTGAAAATGACAGGATTAATAAAGTCCCGGATGAGGAGCTGATACTGGAAGCTTTGCTCGTGTTTTTTTTAAATCTTACAATCAGAATGCGCCTGGACCGGATGGACGGTGTCGGGGAAATCGTATGGTCTGACGATATTGCTGTTGAGGGAACCCTGAAAGGTTTTTTCGAAGCCCTGGCATTAAAGCCGCCCATTGTCTCTATTCCAGACTCGTTAATGGACGGTTTTCGGAATCATCTTCTATCTTGCAGTCAATCCGATTTGTTGGGTTTGTCACAAGCCATGGTTGATGCCTATACCCCCCAATCTCCGGAAATTCCGGTTATTAAAAAGAATTTAAAAAGACATGTAATAACTTTATTTAATTTAATAAAACAAAAGCAAAAAATATAATGGAATGGTTGAAACCTATGGCAAACTTCATGGCAGGCACTGGGCTATCAAAAAGGGTATTTAACAGCTTTTATGTCCGTTTGATGCCAGGCTTGCAGGATTTAGATCGTCGGTAATAATCTCAAGAGCCGGTGTTAAAGTTGATTCAGATAATAAAAATTATTCAATAGGATAAAATCATGCTTTTTTATTGACAAGGTAAAAGATTAATTTTATATAGTTTTCCTTTGGAGGATTGTCTTTGTTATTTAAGTGCTTAACTCATAAAAACCTAAAGAAAAAAAGTGAATCATTTTGTGAGAGGAGGTGAAGAATAACACTCCAATAGGGGAGGGTTTTATTTAAATCGAAAGTATAGTTAAATCTAAAGATGAATGGAGGAATGAATATGGCAAAACATGAAACCCCTTTGTTGGATCAGCTGGAAACCGGTCCGTGGCCAAGTTTCGTCACCGACATTAAGCGGGAGGCTGAATCAAGGGCAAAGAATGAAAGAAACATTGAATACCAGATTCCTCAGGATTGTTGTGACGATCTTTTGGGGGTGCTTGAACTTTCCTTCAAGCACGGCAGAACCCACTGGAAACATGGCGGAATAGTCGGGGTATTCGGTTACGGAGGCGGTGTCATCGGCAGGTATTGCGACCAGCCCGAGATGTTTCCGGGCGTTGCCCATTTTCACACCATGCGTGTGTCCCAGCCTGCCGGCAAATTCTATACCACCAAATACCTTGAAGAGATTTGCGATCTATGGGAGCGACGGGGAAGCGGCCTTACCAACATGCATGGCTCAACAGGAGATATTATCTTCCTGGGCACCACAACTCCCCAGCTTGAAGAGGTCTTCTGGGAATTGGGACATAACCTGAATCAGGATCTGGGCGGTTCCGGGTCAAACCTGAGAACACCTTCCGACTGCATCGGCCAGGCTCGCTGTGAATGGTCTTGCTTTGACACCCAGGATATCTGCCATGATCTCACCAATGAATACCAGGACGAGCTCCATCGGCCGGCATTTCCGTATAAGTTTAAATTTAAATTCGACGGGTGCCCCAACTGCTGCGTTGCATCCATCGCACGGGCGGACCTGGCGTTCGTCGGCACCTGGCGTGATGATATCAAAATAGATCAGGAAGCGGTTCAGGGGTACGTGAACGGGGAATTTCCTCCCAACGGCGGCTCCCATGCCGGACGTGACTGGGGACCGTTTGACATCCAGAAAGAGGTGATCGATCTTTGTCCCACCGGCTGTATGCGGTATGAAGACGGCAAGTTGGAAATAAACACTCCGGAATGTTATCGATGTATGCACTGCATCAACGTCATGCCCAGAGCATTGAGAATCGGTGATGACCGGGGCTGTTCGATCTTTGCCGGAGCAAAGGCCCCGATTCTTGACGGCGCACAAATGGGATCTCTTATCGTTCCGTTTATTAAGGTGGAAGCACCTTACGATGAAATCAAAGAGACCGTCATTGAGCCCATCTGGGACTGGTGGATGGAAGAAGGAAAAAACCGCGAAAGACTTGGCGAACTTATGAAGCGCCAGGGCTTCCAGAAACTGCTCGAGGTCACGGGTTTCAAACCGGATCCTCGGATGGTCCAGGAACCGCGCACTAATCCATATATTTTCTGGAAAGAAGATGAAGTTCCGGGCGGATTTGATCGTGATATTAACGAATTCAGAAAATACCATCAAAGATAGGGGGTAATAACTATGGCATTTATATCATCAGGTTACAATCCTGACAAACCGATGGAAAACAGAATCACCGACATCGGTCCAAGAAAATTTGACGAATTTTACCCTCCGGTCATTGCAAAGAACAAGGGTAAATGGCTGTATCATGAAATTCTGGAACCCGGGGTTCTGGTTCATGTGGCCGAATCCGGCGACGAAGTGTATACCGTAAGATGCGGCGGGTGCCGTCTCATGAGCGTATCCCACATCCGTGAAATCTGCGAAATCGCAGACACAACATTGAATTCATGGTGGACAGCAAGGAAAAAGTAGAACCGTTAAAGCAGGATCTTTTGAGCCGCAAGCAAGCGGGCGGCTGTTACAAATTCCCCGTCGGGGGCACCGGCGCTGGAGTTACCAACATCGTCCATACTCAGGGCTGGATCCACTGTCACACACCGGCAACGGACGCATCCGGTACGGTTAAAGCTACCCTGGATGTACTTTTTGATGATTTCACCAATATGCGGCTGCCGGCCCAGCTCAGGGTTTCCATGGCCTGCTGTCTGAACATGTGCGGCGCAGTCCATTGCTCGGATATCGCCATTCTGGGATATCACCGCAAGCCGCCTATGCTGGACCATGAATACCTGGACAAAATGTGTGAAATTCCCCTGGCCATCGCTGCCTGTCCCACCGCGGCCATCAAACCGGCCAAAGTTACACTGCCGGATGGAAAAGAGGTA